>NZ_JPES01000097.1:0-19489 GCF_000730175.1 Haloferax sp. ATB1
CCGCCTTGGCCCGGTACAGCAGTGATCCAAAGTGACAATTAAAAACCTGTAACAAAATAGATAGGTTTACATATACGATTGGTCCTAGCCAGGATGGTGGAAGTGATGGGGGACTAGATACCACCATTTCAACAGCATCAAGATTTGACCCATAGAGAGAAATACCAGTAGTCGGGTCCAGCAATGCACGGGACACAGCTATGGTAGAGCTTACGTATACTCTGAATGGTTCGGGAAAAATTGTTATAGGTACCGTTAGCGCAGCAACCGTTATTGGAAATTGTCTTTTTCCACTATTGGTCCAGTTAAAGATCGTGAGTGAGCAGAGTAATATAACGAGGAAAGGGTACACTGATTGATGGAGTGTCCAAATAATAATTCCACCGCTACCAACTGTCACCGCCATTAGGTTATACTTCTTGTTTCGGAGAGATACTATCAGTAATAGAATGATTGTCTGTAAAAGTATAATATCTACTGCACCCCGACTCAGGGAATACGCGTAGAGTATCATTGCGATTGGTCCGGAGATCGTGACCGTCGTAGCGATGATTCTCGAGAAGCGCGGTAACCCCTGAAGGAACGAGTATACGAATATGCCTATAATAATAATTCCCGGATACAACATCATATCATCATTTGTGAACAATTGAATTATATCTACAAAGGCTATGTAGAATTGGCTTCGAGCATGTGTGGATTTGACGAAACTTTCTGTTGCTGTGATGCTACTGACATTAGTAGTAAATGGCTCAATAATGAAACCGAAAGCCCACGGCCCGAAATACTTGCGCGGTCCTACAAAGTTAACAAAAAGTGCAGCTAAGAGTAATATCGAGAGAGACATAGCCAGTTTTGATTTTTGAGTTGACTTCATTTGATGCAGGGGATTAATTTACTATTGGTGGTCACGTGATAGAGGTAGAAAGCAGATCTGTTGTCATAATTTAATGCTTAAAATAGCCAGACTCGGTCAAGCGTGAATTTGATAACTATACACTATAGAAGAGACAGAATATATAAAATAGTTGTGGAAGAACACCCTCTTGCTTTTCAAAAGTGGACGCAATGAAATCGCTCAAACTATGGCTAATTGCGGTATTACTAATCGGTTGCCTAACTACGCTAATCGCGAGTTAAGACTATTCAGCTATTGAACAATATGTCAACTATTGGATTTTTATTACATTTATACAGATGGGTATTATACAGCAGCTACACTTATCAGTCAAAAATAACCATTATGTGTCAAAACTCGACCTTGTGTATATACTCATTGTTAAGATTAGCTGATTCAAGCAGACAGAAAACGCTTGAAGCCACGATTCTACGATTCTGGTTTTGGAGTGTTTGAAGCGATTGTAGCGTCTCAATTCGGAGTCATAACTCTCTGAACATTCATTCGAACCTATTCCGAGTTCTGTAAGTAGCATATTGAAATCATGGCCTAAGATCAATACTTCATGAAGTATCCTCTGTTGACCCTTTCTGATGTCTGAGACCTGGTTCGGACCGTTCTGCCCTTGATGTAGTAGTTGCAAAAAGTTGACAAAACCATCGTTGTTGGCAGCGACCCCCACCGACGCGACAGCCTTGTTATCTACTAAAGAAATTTATTTGCTCGTTGCCGGACGGCCTGGCCGTTCGGTGGCCGTCGGGTGATCGAGATGATAACACGTGGTTGTGTGCCTGTAGCAGGACAATACCTACTTTCGCAGAATTCGCAGTCAAGATGGAGGGCCTTGATGTCGAAAACGCCAAGGAACTCCGCAAGGATACTGTTGGTGGTATCAACGACAATCGAATGGCGAATCGCTAGCCTGTACCGTTTGTTCCTCAATTCCCGCGTACGCGTGGAACGTGATTATCCCATGCTGCTTCCGAATGGGTGGCCCCCTCTGTGCCGTCTTTGTCCTTAGTCCGACCCGTTCAAGCTGTTCCAGATCGAACCTCGTCCGAAGATAATAGATAATAGCGTTTGCACGAAGTAAATCAGTACTGTTCCTCACAGAGCTTCGAGATCAAGGTCGTCGACCCGCGCGTAGACTTAGGATCTCGCAGGTCTTCTGTGACATTATCTGAGTGCTGTACTTCACTTTTCACTTTTTGAGCCATATCTACGAACAGGTTTTCAAATACAATAGTTTTGACTTATTTATTCATGCTTATCATAAGTAGAGTCTTGATAACTGGATACCCAATTCGCTGGTCAAATTGATCAGCAACTTTTGCATCTTCAGATGTAAACCCACCAACTATGTGTAGCCCTAAGATGAATGAAATCAAGGTAAATACCGGAAGTGTGATGATGAGTAACAGTCCTTCGAGGAAGGAAGTCATAACTATACCCACAGCGAGTGGGAACGCTATCGCGACCCAGACTCTCATTAATTGAGCGCTGTATGGATGGACCCCCCGAATATAATATATTTCAATAACCCCAACCAACCCAGCAACTGTAAGTGCAGTACCGGTTGCAATTCCTGCACCCAAAACCCCAAGCACAGGAACTAGAAGTAGATCCAAAACCCCGTTCGTACTGACGAGGACGAATGTGTTTAATAAGGTAAGACGGGTATGTCCAAGTCCTTCAAGTACCATTCCCTCTGGTCCGAATGATGCGTTAATAAGATATCCAAGTGAAAGGGGGACAACAGCAGCGCTCGCTGCAGTATACTGATTTGTGAACAAAATCGAAAGATAGGGATCCGGAGCTAGTGCAAGTGTAAGAGCGGGAGGGATTGTGAGGATGGTAACCCACCGAGTTGATAATTTGAACTGACTCTCAATGATTTTTGTATTATGGATGTTTTCTGCAATAATTGGTTTGAATACTGGTGTGATTGCTTGGAGTCCAATAAGGATATTTGAGGCAAGAATAAATCCGATTTGGTATTGACCAACCTCTGTGGATCCTATGTAGTAACCGATTACAAAGTAATCAATTTGTCCGACTAGAGCATATATTGCTCCTGTAAGGACCAACGGCAGAGAGTATGACAACAGATCACGATTAGATATTTGATCTGTCTCTGAATGCGTGAACCAGTCTGCTTCATAAACAAACAATATTAAGCCGATAAACACGGAGAATACCACTCCGAGTAGATATCCAGAAATTAAGCCGGCAATCCCAAATCCAGCGGAGATGAGAATTATTATCGCAATGATCCGACTCAATGGATTCAGAATGTCCTTCATTATTACCCTATATGTCATATTTTTAATGCTATTGAATGATGCAATTAGAATTTTGTTTATTGTCTGAATTGGGATTAACAAAGCAAATATTGAAAGCACGAATGCCAATTGAGGTTTATCAAATATATCCGTCTAAAGTTGAAGCACTCAATAATAAAATAGCCAAACCAACCATTGATGACAATAAACCGATTATAATTACATTGCGAAGCGCCATCTTGGCTTTCCCGTACTCATTTTCATTAATAAACTGTGGGATGAAAAAATCAACCGATCGATAAATATTCAGACTGGCAAATCCTTGGATGAAAATCACAATAGACAAGGCTAATGTATAGATTCCGTAATCTGTCGGATCAACGAGTCTGGTAGCAATGGCAGCAAATACGAAACCTAAAACCTTCCCGCAAATGTTGCCAAAGAGCGTGATGCTACCTTGTGTGGCAAGGACGGAGACCCCACCTTCGGTCTGTTTATCCATATTTAATTGAGGTAACCCATATTGCTTAGCCTCTCTTCTAAGGCCTCTTCCTCATTTTCACTCCATTCTCGTCGTTCTCCGCTGAATTCACCATATTTACTCGTATGGTTAATCGGATTATTTTCTTTCAGATCCTCTGTGATTATTTCGTGTAACACCTCCCCATCAATAGAATCCGGAATAGGACATTCGTGCAAATATAATAATGTTGGTGCAATATCCAATATTCCTGCATTCTCTATTGTGCCTGAATCGAAACTTGGTCCTGAGGCAATGAACATGCCCTTCTTTCGGTGGTCACCGGATCTATCCTGATCAAACTGCTTTGAAGAACGAACCAACTCATCGGATGAACCATTTTTTAGAGTATACTCTGGATCCGTCCGGACAATTAGGTCAGGGGCATTATCGACAACCCAACCGGAGTAGGCCTCATCACTTCGAATGACCTCTTCGACAAGTTGTTCATTCGTTTCCGGATGCCGAATCGACAGTAACGACTCACGAACCTGTTCAATTACTTTGTCGTATTCCTCGCCAGTTACTCTACCCTTGGCGAATCTATCCTCGAGATTGATGAATATACCTTGTCCAGATAGGGTTGAAAAAAAGGCTACTGTTTCATCCCAAGCAATACCACGGTGCGAATCATGTTCAAGCGATTTGCCGGTCTTAAACCAAGAAGCAGGGACAATCGACTTGACCGTATCTTGTAGTCCAGCTTGCTTCACTAATTGCCACCCAGACTTTAGTGCCAAGAGTGCGACATCAGTACTAGTCTGTCTGGCCTTATTCTGATTATTCCGGGTTAGAAAGCCTTCCTGCGCCAACCATTCGTCAATGTAAATGTCATACGATAGAGGACCAAAGCCGTGATCAGAAATAACAAGTACATCACAATCATCGCCTGTTCGTTCCAGAATTCTGCCGATACCGTCGTCTACAATTTTGTAGTATTGTTCAATCGCACCTGTATGTGGTGAATCAGGTTCGTACCGCGGATGGGATTCGTCCATATATTTCCAAAAGTAATGTTGGATACGGTCACTACCATCGTATACAGACATCCCAAACTCAGTTTCGTGGCTTTCAATTAATTCAATGAACAACTCGGTTTGATGCTCCGCCACCTTAATCAAGTTTTCTTTAAATTTCTCCTGATTACCGCCGGTGTAGAGAGATTTATCCTCAAAGAGATCTTTGGCCGGGCCAGTCATTTCTTGGAGTGACATAGGTCGGACAAAATCGTCTGTACCATTAGGTGTTGGAAACCCGCTGACAATATATCCATCCACATCTTCCGGAGGATATGTGAATGGAACTTTGAATAGTCCTGTTGTCGTTCCGTAGTCGTTGAGAATTGTCCAAAATGGGACAGCACAACGATCAGATGCATTGGTCGAAGTTCGACGGTACTTCTCATCAAAATCACTAAAGTCGAAAATACCATGTTTCCCAGGATTCATACCTGTCTGAATAGAGTTCCATGCAGGTGGGGAAACGGGCGGTCTGATGGACTCAAGTGGTCCAGATACACCAGATTCTTTGAGATCAGCTAGATGGGGAAGCTGTCCTTCTTCAATCATGGGTTCGATAACATCCCATTCACCACCATCGAGCCCAATTACAAGAGTTTCCATAGCTATCGGCAGCATTCAAATGCTAATCAATCTGTTGGTGCATAATAGTTAGAGGACCGGTGACACATCTTATTACCAATTTAATCGGATATACTGGATATATCTGCCAGGGTTTGATTCAGGAACTACGGAAATGTATTGCCGGTTGATGCCTGATTCGTCTTTGTTGCGGAATAACACAAGGACTTACGACACGCATGTATCGGCCGGCGCGTGGAATGATAGTGGTGTCGACAGACTGAGTTAGAACTTCAACGGCGGTCGGCCGCCGATGGTGAGCAATCCAAAACCCACTTGGCCGCTCATCTTCCTGTTCTGCGGCGAAACCCGTCGAAAGTTCCGGAGAACAAGATCGCAAGATGTCACTACACCAACAATGTTCTACACAAGTACGTTGTGCGAATCTGCTCGCAGAAAACTACGTGCCACCATACTTATTAAATAGATCATCCTCAGACATCATTTCGATTACTTTCTCATGATCCTCTGGCGTATCTACTGGATATGTTTCCCTGTCATTTTCTACTAATCGAACATCATATCCATTCTCAAGTAGACGAAGCATGTCGACCGATTCAACTTGTTCTAATTTTGTCTCATCCATTGACGTGAATTCGAACAAGAACTCCCGCTCAAACGGAATTACACATACCTGATGATAAACGGGTGCATCCTCGTACTCTCCCTCATGAATATACGGAACTGGGGCCCGTGAGAAATACAGAGCGTTCCAGTCCTCATCAACAACGACTTTTACGTTGTTTGGATCAGGGTACTCGTCTTCGTCTGCGATAGGTTTCGCAAGGTTGGTTACTTTGATCTCCTCCTCATCACGCACTGGTGCGATTGCATCGTCGAGCATGTCTGGGTACACGAGTGGTTCATCACCCTGCATGACGACGATTATTTCTGCATCCAGATCTTCGGCAGCTTCTGCAACTCGATCGGTTGCGCGCGTGTGCGACCCGGTCATAATCACATCACCTCCAAACTTTTCAGCTTCTTTTCGAATCTCCTCGTCTGGGGTGGCAATGTATGTCTCGTCTACTGATTTACTCATACGGGTTCGCCGATATACGTGTTCAATCATGCTCATGCCCAGAATGTCACAGAGCGGCTTACCGGGGTACCGTGACGAGCCCATCCGTGCAGGTATTACTGCGGCGACTTTCATACAAGTAGGCGCAGTTTCTGATTTCATAATACTTGTGTATCCCGTTGAAATAACCGAATAAACAAAACCCGAAGATAAATTTAGTCAGGTAACATCTACCTGATTAGCCATGGATTCACCACGCGCATCGCTCGTTATCCGCTGTTATAACGAGGCCGACCATCTCGGGAAGTTACTCCACGGTTTATCAAAACAGTCAATGCAGGATTTTGAGGTTATCCTTGTGGATTCGGGATCTACTGACGGTACGATAGAAATTGCGAAACAGTTCGACGTAGAAGAGATTGTATATATTGATCCTGAAGAATTTTCCTTCGGCCGTGCCCTTAATTACGGTTGTGAGGCGGCTAAGGGCGAATTCTGCGTAATTGCGAGTGCTCATGTCTATCCAACACGGAGCGATTGGCTGGAACAAATACTATCCAAGTTTGACGAGGAAGTTGCCTTAGTCTACGGGAAACAGAGAGGAAACGAAGTGACAACCTTTGCTGAGAACCAGATATTCAAGCAATGGTTCCCCAATGAAGATATTGAGCGACAGGGCCATCCTTTCTGTAACAACGCGAACGCTGCGATTCGCCGTGAGATCTGGGAAGACTATCCTTACGATGAGCAGTTAACCGGGCTTGAAGACGTTGACTGGGCCAAGCGGGTACAAAAAGATGGATACGATATCTCCTATGCATCGGAGGCGGAGATAATTCATGTCCATGATGAGACAGCAAAAGAGATATTCAACCGGTACCGTAGGGAAGCATACGCTCATAAACAAATCATGCCAAATCAGTCATTCTCTCTATCTGATTTTATAACCCTCTCTGTGAAAAACATCCTCTCTGACTACAAAACAGCTTTACAGAAGGGTGAATTGAGAGGAAATCTACAAGAGATACCGGAGTTTCGTTTACTCCAGTTTTGGGGTACATATCGTGGGTTCTCAAAAGAAGGACCAATTCCAGAACAACTCTGGCAACGGTTCTATTACCCGGACCGAGACACGTTCCCCGAGTCAAATGCGTCCAACCAGGATGAGCCTCAATCATCAAACGACACGACAACAAATAGACGCGGGGAATCGCAGAAGATCAACTACACAGAACGAGATGGGAACATTAGTGCTGCTGGCGAAGGGAAGGGCTCGGACGCAACCTCGTAGAACGGTTCGGCAATCACAAACCTTTCTATAGACTAACTATATGTCTCGAGTGAAATGTCCCAACGTGTTCTGATATCATGTCCACTTATCCTGGACTCGATCAACGATTACGCTGATCAGTTTCAATCGCGCGATATTGTATACGATATTGCTGACGTTGACCAGCAGCTCACAGAGAGTGAACTTCTCGAAATTATTGATAAGTACGATGGTGTACTCGCAGGAGATGATGAATTTACTGAGCAGGTTATTTCAAGGGCAGAAAAGCTGAAAGTCATCTCGAAATGGGGAATTGGTATCGATGGGATCGACACCGAGGCCGCAGAGGAGCACGGTGTTGAAGTTTATAATACCCCGGGGGCATTCAACGACGAGGTTGCGGATGTAGTTGTAGGCTACACGATTATGCTTACTCGGCAACTTCACCAGATCGACAGTGCCGTCCAGAACGGTGATTGGTACTGTCCTCGTGGAACCTCGCTCGCAGGAAAAACCTTTGGCGTCATTGGCGTGGGTGACATCGGCTCAACAGTAGCCCAGCGTGCCCATGCTCTCGGAATGGAAGTTCTTGGCTCGGATATTGAGCCGTTCCCTGAGGAGTTGGTAAAGGAGACAGGGATCAAGCGAGTCAGTAAGGAAGAACTTCTCACCCGTTCGGACGTTGTCAGTCTTAATTGTGCGCTTACCGAGGCGACACGGAACATGATCGGCGCTGATGAGTTAGAACAACTTGGCGGGAACGGCTACATTATTAATACAGCACGAGGGCAACTCATTGATCAAGATGCACTAGTTAAGGCACTACGCGAAGACACGATAGCGGGTGCTGCACTCGATGTATTCGAAGAAGAACCACTATCAGATAGCGACCCGCTTACAACTTTTGACTCGGTAGTCCTGGGCTCACATAATGCACAGAATACAACCGAGGCAGTAAACCGGGTTCACGATCGGGCTGTCGAAAACCTCATCACAGGTCTAAAACAAGAGTAATCAACGCTCACGGGCCTCCCGGTAATCGGGAAGCACATCGTCTTGCATTACCGCGGAGCGGCCACCGTCAACAAGAAGACTAGCCCCTGTGATGAAAGCTGCGTCCTCACTAGCAAGAAACGCGACAGTACCAGCGATGTCTTCTGGTGTACCAATTCGACCAATTGGATGAATTGACTCAAGATGTTGACGCTCTTCGTTATCCATTTCGTCTGTCGTTCGCTCAACGGCGACCCACCCCGGATTGATGGTATTGACACGGATCTCAGGACCGAAATCAAGGGCCATTGAACGAGTCATACCATTGATACCAGCTTTGACAGCATTGTACGGAAAGTGTGCTGGCATCGTGCTAAACGCATGGTTTGAGGAGATATTGATTATACTTCCCTCATCCATATATTCTTGTGCATACTTCGCACAAAGCCAGTAAGAGCGAAAGTCTGTTTCGAGAACAGAATCCCACTCATCAATGGACACATCGCCAACACTATCAGAAGTATGGACAGCAGCGTTGTTGACGAGGATGTCTATGGATTCAAATCTTTCAAATGTTGCCTCGAATAGGCTGAGACCTCATCTGGCGAGCGCAAATCGGTCTTGATAAAAACTGCAGATCGGCCAGCATCTCTAATTGATTGAGCTACTGCCTTGCCGTCTGATTCGTTCTTATCAGTTACAACAACAGACACACCTTCTGAAGCCAGTCGTCGAGCGATCGCTTCACCGATTCCGCGAGCTGAGCCAGTTACTATTGCAGTAAGATTATCAGCCGTGCAGAGCTTATATTTTCAGTCATAGTTCTGAGCTAATTCACCTCAGCAGGATTTCTAGCGGTGATGTATGAATCTTTCTACAGGTACCTATTGAGAAGAATCACACAGTATAATAATTGTATAAAATAAACAGATCTCGTTAATACTGGCTGCTCAAAGTGCGGTGAAGTTGGTCAACCAAAATTAATCAGAATATCGATGAAGTAACAATGTTGTCGGTTACGTGAACTCATTATGAACAGAGAATCGGTATATCTGTTAAGTTCCCAGACAAGGTGATTGGATAGAAGTGTACCATTACAGATATAGTGATTGGGCAAACCAATAGATAGACATGCCAAACATCCACGACGTCGAAATCCGCGACCTCCAAGTCAACGCCGATCAGCGCGGCCACTTAGTCGAAGTGTTCCGCAGCGACTGGGACGAATACGAAATCGACCCGGAGATGTCCTACTATTCGATGACGTACCCCGGAGTCGTGCGAGCCTGGCATCGCCATCTCGAGGGGCAGATCGACCACTTCGTTTGTCCGAAGGGCCGCATCACGGTGGGCATCTACGACGACCGCGAAGACTCGCCCACGCAAGGCGAACTCGACACGTTCGTCATCGGCGAGCACAACCAGCAGGTTATCCGCATCCCGGGTGACTGCTGGCACGGATTCAAAGCCATCGGCGACGAGCCATCACTCCTCATCAACTACCCGACGAACCTATACGACTACGAAGACCCCGACGAAGAGCGGATTCCGTACGACGACGACCGGATTCCGTACGACTGGAACGCGGAGATTCACGGCTAACGAGCCTGCCTGTCAGCAGAGCACAAACTTATTTAGTACCGTGTAAGGTATCGTCTCATATCGATGAAAGGCGTACTTCTCTCAGGAGGCACGGGCTCCCGTCTCCGACCCATTACTCATACTGGGCCGAAGCAACTCGTTCCGGTCGCGAATAAACCCGTCCTCGAATACGCGGTCGAGGACCTCAAAGAAGCAGGGATTACTGAAATCGGCGTCATCCTCGGCCACAAGGGCCGCGAGGAAATCCAGGACCTCCTCGGCGATGGCTCCGACTACGGCGTCGAGATCACCTACATCGTCCAGGGCAACCCGCTTGGCCTCGCACACGCGGCAGGCTGTGCGAAGGACTTCGTCGGCGACGACGACTTCGTGATGTACCTCGGCGACAACATCCTCAAAGAGGGCGTCGTCGACCTCGTCGAAAGCTTCGAGTCGGGCGACTTCGGTGCGGGCATCGCGCTCCAGGAAGTCGAGAACCCACAGCAGTTCGGGATTGCGGACGTCGACGACCAGGGCAACGTCACCCAACTCATCGAGAAGCCGGACGAGCCACCGACGAATCTCGCACTTATCGGGATGTACGTCTTCTCGCCTGCGGTCTTCGACGCCATCGAGCAACTCGAACCCTCGTGGCGCGGCGAACTCGAAATCACGGACGCGATTCAATCGCTCCTCGAGGACGGCTACGCCATCGACTCGCACGTCGTGGAGGGCTGGTGGAAAGACACCGGCAAGCCCGAAGACATCCTCGAGGCGAACCAACTCGTCCTCGAGGACAAGTCGCTCCGAAAACAGGGTACCATCAGCGACGATGCGACCGTCGACGGCCGCGTCGAACTCGCGGAGTCGGCGACCATCGAAGACGGCGCAGTCGTCCGTGGCCCGGTCTCCATCGCCGACGGGGCGGTCATCAAGTCGGGCACCTACGTCGGCCCGTACACGTCCGTCGGCCCGGACTCGACGCTCGAAGGCGTCCACATCGAGAACTCGGTCGTCATCGGAGAGTCGAGCATCAATACCTCCGGGCGCATCGTCGACAGTCTCCTCGGGAAGGGCGCGAACATCGGCAGTGCGGACGACTTCCTCCCAGAGGGCCGTCGCCTCGTCGTCGGCGAGAACTCCCAACTGAAACTCTAACCATGCACATCATCACCCACGCCTGCACACAGTGCGGAACCGTCGTCTCTGCGAACGAACTCGAATCGAACCGCGTGATGAAGTGCCCCGGACTGGGCTGTGAGAACGTCCTCCGCTTTACGGACCTCGACCAGGCTGACCAGGAGCACTTCCTCGACAACAAAGCCAGCTACGAACTGTAATCGCTGAACGCGGCTTCGAGCGCTTCAAGGTCGGCGTCCAACGTCGGTTGGGGCCGACCGAGTTCGCCTTCTACCTTCGACACATCGAGACACGAGCGTCGCGGCCTCGCCGCCGGGCGGTCGAGGTCGGCCATGACTGATGACTTGATGAGCGTCGGATCGCCACCAATTACCTCACAGATTTCCGCACCGAAGTCGTAGGGCGTGACGGCCGACTGACTCGCAACATGAAAAGTCCCCGACACACCGGCATCGAGCAGTTCCAGCGTGGTCGTCGCGACGTTGCCAGCCCGACTGGGCGTCATCGCCTGATCGGTGAACAGCGGGACCGTGTCGCCCGCAGCGAGCGTTGAGGCAACCCACTGGGGGAAGCCGACGAGGTCGCCCGTATCACCGCGTGCGCCGTAGACGAACGACAAGCGGAGCATGAGCGCATCAGTATTCACCCCACGGACAGCACGCTCGCCGGCGAGCTTCGAGCGGCCGTACTCCTGAATCGGCGCGGTCTCGGCATCCTCCTCGTAGAACCCGTCTGTTTCGCCATCGAAGACGTAGTCCGTCGAGTAGTGAACGAACGGTATCTCGCGGTCGCGACAGGCTCCTGCAATCGTACTGGGAGCGACGGCATTCACGGCGTTCGCCAACTCGGGGTTCGATTCACAACCGTCCACGTCGGTATAGGCAGCGCAGTTGATGACGACATCCACGTCGTACTCATCAAGCAATGCGACGACCCGTTCAGTATCGGTGATATCGACTTGGTGGAGGGGACAGTCGAAGGCAGGTTCCTCGGAGTGATAGCCGCCGACGACCGCGTGGCCCTGCTCGCGGAGCGTCCGGACGACGACACTCCCGAGCAAGCCGTTAGCACCGGTGACGAATGCGTACATGTACTCGTTGTGTCGATGAAAATGTAAATATATGCTGCCTCTGTTGGTGGCATATGGACGTACTCGTTACTGGCGGTGCTGGATTCATCGGATCGAATTTTGTGCGGTATCTGCTTGATAACGGCGACGATTCCGTCGTCACGCTTGACGCGCTCACCTACGCCGGGTCGCGTGACAACCTCGCCGGCTATCTCGACCACCCGAACCATCGGTTCGTCGAGGGCGACATCCGCGACCGCGAGCTCGTGGACGACCTCGTCGCCGAGTCCGATGTCATCGTGAACTTCGCCGCGGAGTCGCACGTCGACCGCTCCATCGGCGGGGCAGAACCGTTCGTCTCGACGAACGTTCAAGGGACGCAAACGCTCCTCGATGCCGCCCTCGATGCGGACATCGACCGATTCCTCCAGATTTCGACCGACGAGGTGTACGGCGAGATTCACGAAGGAAAGTTCACGGAAGACGACCCACTCGTGCCACGGAACCCCTACTCGGCGACGAAAGCCGGTGCGGACCTACTCGTCCAGAGTTACCGGGAAACCCACGACCTGCCGACGCTCATCACGCGAACCTGCAACAACTTCGGTCCGCGACAGCACCCGGAGAAACTCATTCCGAAGTTCATCCAGCGCGCTGCGAACGGCGAGACGCTCCCGGTCTACGGTGACGGCTCGAACGTCCGCGAGTGGATCTACGTCGAAGACAACTGTGCAGCCCTCGATGTCGTCCTCCGAGAGGGCGAGATCGGCGAGGTGTACAACATCGGCAGCGGTGTCGAACTGTCGAACCTCGAAACGACGGAGAAGATTATCGAAGCCGCCGGTGGGTTGGAAGACCAAATCGAGTTCGTCGAGGACCGCGCGGGCCACGACCAGCGCTACGCCATCGATGCGACGAAGACGAAAGCGCTCGGGTGGGAGCCCGAATGGAGCTTCGAAGACGGCCTCGAAGCCTGCGTCGACTACTACCTCGGCGACGACGAATAGATGGCCGACCAACCCACCCAGGCGGACGAGCAGGACACGTGGATTCCCGACGACGAGTGGGAAGCAATCGTCGCGAACGTCCCGCTGGTCTCCGTCGACCTCGTGATTCGTCACGAGGGTGGCATCGTCCTCGGCCTTCGTGAGAACGAACCCGCACGTGGCGAGTGGTTCGTTCCCGGTGGGACGGTGTTCAAAAACGAGACGCTGACGGATGCCGTCCACCGCGTCGCCGAAGAGGAGTTAGGCGTCGGCGTGACCATCGAGTCGCGACTGGGAACGTTCGAACACTTCTACGACACCTCGGAGGTCGAGGGCGTCGACTCGAAACACTACCTCGCGACTGCGTTCGAGGTGACACTCGACGACGACAATCTCGAGATGGACGCCCAACATAGCAAACTGGAGGTCTTCGAACCGCCATACGAAAGTCACCACCCGTACGTCGAGCGATACCTCAACGCGCTCGAGTAAGCACGGCAGAACCAACGTGTCTTCAGTTTTAGTTCAGTTTCAGTAAAAGGGAACGTCGCGAGAAAAGCGGTGCCGGATTACTCGCCGAGCGAACCCAACAGGAACGACCCGAACACCATCTGCAGACCAATCACCACAGCCACGGTGGCCACGACGTCAGCGACGGCAATCGGGAGCGCACTAAACCCACTCGTCACCCACGTAAAGGCCAGGAAGCCACCGTAAGCGAGCCCACTAAGGAACACGAGCGACCCAATCGTCGCCCCGCGCTCAAGCGAAATATGCTCCGTGAACCAGGTCGTAAACGGATCGCTCGCACCACGAACCGGGTCAGACGACACCGTCGAGAACGCCCCGAACAGCATCAACTGGAAGCCAGCGAGCGTCAGCAGGCCACCACCGATGCCGGTGTGGATGCCGAACGTCGCCCCACCGATCTCGGTCCCAGTCCACGCTAACAGCAGCGCCAGCACACCAATCACAGACAGCCCGAAGCCGGGTGCGGAGAACAGGTACCCCGGCGCGTTCACGAGCATAAACCGAACGTGTCGCCAGCCATCGGGGAAGCTCTCAAGGTTGGCCTCACCCTCACGCGGATGATAGGTAATCGGCTTTTCCTCAATCTCCAAATCCTTCGCACCGGCCTCCATAATCATCTCGCTGGCGAACTCCATGCCAGTCGACGAACAATCCATGGTCTCCCAGGCGTCCCGACTGAACACGCGCATGCCCGAGTGGGCGTCACTCACGCCAGCGCCGTAGAAGACGTTCAGGAACTTCGTCAACAACGGATTCCCGACGTGTTCGTGCAGCGGCGGCATCGAGCCAGGGAGAATCTCACCTTCAAGCCGCGAGCCCATGGCCATGTCGGCCTCGCCGGAGCGAACGAGGTTCAACAGCTTCGGCAGCTCCTTGAAGTCGTAGGTGCAGTCGGCGTCGCCCATGGCGATGTAGTCACCGCGGACCTGCTCAAAGGCGTACAAATACGCGTACCCGTAGCCCTTGCCGTCGGGTTCGATGACGACCGCGCCATTCTCTTCGGCGATCTCGGGCGTGCGGTCGTCCGAACTGTCGGCGACGACGACCTCGCCGTAGATCTGCATGTCCTCGAGGGCGGCTTTGACCCACTCGATACACTGGGCGATGCCACCTTCTTCGTTGAGGGTGGGCATCACGACCGAGAGCGTGGGCGTGATGTCGCTGTCTGCGGGGAGGAGTAGCTCCTCGCCGCTTAGTCTGATGTCCGATTTCGACGTACCGTCTTTGCCGTTACCCAGCTGTTTTGCATGCTGAGTGTCGTTGTGTGCGCTTGACGTTCCCATAGAGGTTGACCACCTGTTTGTGAGTACCGCCGAAACACTGTGCAGTGTTCGGTGCACTCCACGAACGGTTTCTATTGTGTTGACTCGGGGAGCCTCGTAAAGAGTTTATCGTCTGAGCAGTCTGTGTAGACAGAATATAATATTGTTGACATCCTCTCGCGCCTGAAGACGCGGGAATCCCGAGCGTTGGGATATTAGGGTTTGCAGTCAACCACTTGTTCCCTCGGTGAGAATCCGTGGGACAAGTCATGAAGGTAGACTCCGGGCTGTGCCAACCAGCCGGTACTCCTATCTCCACCCAAACGGGGTCCAGACTTGGAGTTACTTTGATTCAGGTCGAGACGGATGTTTTCCGCCCCATTCACGTCAGCGTTGAACGCCGCATCACACGTCTCGCACACGTACAGGCCACGCTCAATACGCTGATTGTAGTCTTCCCTACCGCACACGCAACACGTCTTGCTCGTGTTGCGCTCAGACACCTCTACGACTTCGATGCCCTCAACTTTCGCCTTGTAGGTGAGAATCTTCGTGAAGCGGTCGAACGCCCACCCGTGCAAGTCGAGGTTGCCGTGCCGACCCCAATTCTTCGGCTCACCATTTTCGTCCTCACGGACACCAGCAAGTTTTCCGATGTTGATGCTACCCACGCCACGCTCGATACACTTCTCAACGATGTGTTTAGCGAGGCTATGGAAGAAGTGGGTACGGCGCTCCGACCACTTGTGGTGTAGACGAGTTGCCTCAGAGCCTCCCGAGTCGTCGCAGTTAGCGATTTCTTTCGGGAAGTAGTACCCGTCCTGCTTCAAGCGATTACCGGGATACAAGTCGGCTTCCTTGGTGCTGTACGCGACTGCCGCGAAGTTACAGATGCCAAGGTCAACACCTGCTGTCTCGTTACCGGGAGCGGTAGGCGTCTCGATTTCGTCTTTGCAGACGAGATGCAGTTCCCACACTTGTTTGGCCTTGTTGTAAACGGCTCGAACCTGTTTCAGATTCTCAACCGAGACACCGGGACCAGTTTCGTATTCGACAAGGATGTACTCCCACGCTTTCGGGTGTTCCTTGTGACTCGCGCCTTTGGACAGCCTGACGCGGTTGTGTTTTGTGTCGTGACGAATTCCGTTCTGCTTCCACGTTACTGTCGAACGAGGATGTTCTTCGTGGACACGGTTGCCATCGTCGTCGTAGTAGTTTTTCTTGCGGTAGCCGGGTGGGTTTGCGCGGTCGTCAGACTTGCGTTTGCCATACCACGAATTGAAGGATTCAGCGAGTTCCTCCAGAACGCGCTGACTGGACTGCGAGTGCAATCCCTTGTAAGTTGTATGACTCTTCAATTCGCTTTTCAAGTCTTCGTGGCCGGGGATTTCACCCGAATCATTCCATACTTGGCGGGAGTGATAGTTCGCTACGTTCCAGAGTTTGCTGGCACTCCACCCATGAATGTCGAGAATCTCAGCCACTTGGGAGTGATTGAGGATTTTCGCTCGATGGGTTCGGTGGATTTCCAACATCTCGAAACGCCTGTATAATAACTTATACTCGTCTTTATTGTAAATGTTCGGATTGAGATGGTGGAATATCCAGACGTGCCGTCGAACGGTGGGTGGTGTAGAGAATCGTCGGATTCATCCTGAAAGGGTCAGGTATTCTCCTTGATTCTGTATACATATATGCGAAAACAATTTCGATGAGTGAGTTTATGGGCGGGACGCGCCTCCATCGGCGTGTGTATCCCCTTGGCCACCTCGCACTCGGCTATCTCTCCGTTGTGGCCCTCGCGCGCGTTCGTGATTGGAAGCCGCGGTTCCCACACGGCCTGACGCTCGCGCTCCTCGCGATAGGGACGCAACTCCCCGACCTGATCGACAAGCCGCTGGCCTACGCGGGCGTGCTCCCGAACGGGCGGTCGCTCGCGCATTCACTCCTCATCGTCGTCCCCGTCGTGTTCCTGGGCGTCCGGTATCTCGCCCGTCGAGGCTACCAGTACGAGGCGCGCGTCCTCGCGGTCACAATCGGGTCACATATTGTCGGTGACTCGTACCTGCTTGTCTTGCGCCAAGAGTGGCGCGAACTCGGCTTTCTGTTGTGGCCCGTGGTGCCCGGCCTCCAGTACCCGAGCGACGACATCGCCCCGTGGATTCGGATTCTCAACGCCGGCTTCGACAGCCCACACCTGCAGTTCCAATACCTCCTGTTCGCCGGTGCCGCAGCAATCTGGCTCGTGAGCGTCTATCGACGACGCCGGCGGCCAGTAACCTGACCTATCGCCCGCGTAGTGTAACGAACATATGTATGTTCTACAATCAACCAGAGAAATAATGGTTGGAATCCCAACTACTTTGTGTATTGCTCACATATAGCATAGTTGGGGTCGACGATGTCAGATCGGCACCCGATAACCATAGACGCCCCACCACTCGGTTGAGTCACCAGGGGAACGGGCCGGGTACCGGCTTGAGAGGTTTGGTGGCTCAATCGCCCTTTCGACATTCGTTGGCTGTTGTGACGTTCATGCTGCCGCGGGGAGTACTCTAGTCAGCTAGTGGTGGTCAGTGACCCCAGCCGCGCGCATTGAAGCAATACCAATCATTATTTTCGTGCTTGTCGTAAGTGCGACTAGGAGCACCGGTACGATCACACGTTCCCACCCATTTCCCGCTATGACTAATGAGTCGACGACGATTGGCCGTTGTCCGGACTGCGAGACGGAGCTTCACGAGTATCACGTGCTAATCGAGTTCGAGACGGAAGACGGCGGGACTGGCCTGTTCGCGGACTGTCCCGAGTGCGATGATGTTGTTCGGCTGAATCGGTGATTACGCGAACGTTCCGGTAGTCAGTCTCGAACAGCGTACGTAGCTTTCAAAAACAGATAGAATTGGGTCGTTACTGCGGAGCGGTCTGCTTCTGCAGGGTTGCAGAGTTCGAACCGGATTCGGACGTCCAGACGACGCGGATGACTTCACCGGACCACGCAGCGTCACCGGTGTCCGTCTTCACGATTGTTGCGGAGTCCCCAGCCCCGACATCCGTCGGGAAGGCCGAACTGTAGTGGTAATTATCCGACACAGCGGCAACGCCAGCTCCGTCGATGCTCACCGTCAGACGATCCGCCGAGATGGCTTCGCCAGATTCGTGCGTGATGATGACCTGGGCGCTCGTGTTAGTATCAGACACGTCATTTGCGAAGTCAAACCCGAAACTCGCCTGGGGCGCCGTGTCGCCGACTTGGTCGCCGAGGCCGAGGACGAACGTCCCGATGACGGCCGCGAGGATGACCGTGATTGCGACCATCAGAATCACGCCGATAACGGGCGAAACGGCAGCGTCGTCGTTGAAGAGGTTGGTAAGTTGCATTGTATGGTTCCTGTGCCCGAACAGACGGCCATCGACGGGTGGTCGACGCGTGTCGCACACAGCGAACAGATGAGGTACCTGTTGTGTGGATGCGAACCCCTGTAGTGGGCTTACAACCAAACATATGTTGGGCATGCTAATAAAGATAGATTGAGTGACTATCTCATAGCACGGAACAATCACAAACACAGACAATTCGGGAGGGAAACCCACCTACCCAACCCAGTAGAACCGCCTCAACGCGTCGCAATCGTTACGCTCACACTGAATGTCCCGAACCGAGATAGTTATCTCTGGGCAACACGTTCAGGCTCTCATGCCGCTTGCGACGGAGCCAGGAGTCGCGCGGACGTACACAACGCCGGTCGACGATCCGTGGGAGTACGTCCTGCAGTACCGCAAGACGATGGACTACGTCGCAGCCAACCCCGACAAGGGGTCGACCGCAGTCGGGACCGCGCTCGGCCTCCCGCGGAGTCGCGTCCGCGAGTGGATAGACGGAAGCGTCCCGGACGTGGTCCGTGGACTGCAGACGGCCATCGATAACGGCTGGTTCCCCGAGTCACCTCGCCAGCCAGCCGCGCGTGCGCTCAACCGCCTCGTCGCCGCGGTGTTCGCGACGGGGAGCATCGCCCTGGAGAACTACCGGCCGTCGTTCGTCGTCGACGAGGCAACCCGCGACACCGTCGCCGACGCGCTCACAACGCTCGGTGTGGGCCACCGGACGATTCACACCGACGACGAGCGACGCGCGACCGAACTCGTCCCGCGACGCGACGCCGCGGTGTTGGGTCGCGTGCTCGCCGCGGCCGGTGCGCCGGTCGGGCCAAAGACCGGCCATGAGACGCTCAGGCTCCCTACGTATCTCGATGACGCGCCGCTGTCGATTCAAGTCGATTTCGTCGAACTCTATGT
>NZ_JPES01000098.1:0-19768 GCF_000730175.1 Haloferax sp. ATB1
CATCGAATGAGACCGGACTGTCCTGGTCTGCTGGATTCGGATTACTTGTTGGCATGGCGACGGGTGCGCTGGTATCAATGACGAAGGTCTCGCCGGTCGTGTAACTCCCGTCGGCGCTGCCGGATTCTCCGCCTTCGACCAATCGATTACCGTCACTATCGGTGATACTGTCGTCGTCAACGAGATCGAGTCGGAGGGTCCCGTCGGTCGAGATGTTAGTGACGGAGACGACGTAGCGAACGTCACCCCCGACTACAGCCATATCGCTGTCGGCGTCCGCCGTCGGCGTACTGTCGGTCCTCGTTAACGTGAAATCACTCGCATCGACACCGGAGACGGATTCCGAGAACAGCACGGTGAACGTCACGTTCTCAGAAGTAGTCACTCGGTTAGTCGGGCTGTTTCGAGTGACGGATTCGACCACCGGCTTTGCGATACCCTGCGCTCGCAGCTGGTCACCCCGGTTGATCGACCGCAGTATCGGGTAGCCGTCCGCCGCCGCGTCGGTGTCCTCGCTCTCGACGGTCTCCCACGTATTCGTGAAATCGAGGCCGGG
Source organism: Haloferax sp. ATB1 (assembly GCF_000730175.1). Classification (NCBI taxonomy): domain Archaea; kingdom Methanobacteriati; phylum Methanobacteriota; class Halobacteria; order Halobacteriales; family Haloferacaceae; genus Haloferax; species Haloferax sp. ATB1. The sequence goes on from NZ_JPES01000098.1 coordinate 557, forward strand.
CATGTTCGCTTCCGCGCTCGTGCCCTGCATCTCGGGAGCGGGGTCGGTGTCGGCCGTCGCGCCGAAGCTGCTGACGTTGGTCACAGTTATCGGTTTCCATCCATCGCCCGTACTTACAGTCTCCTCGTTCGTCGTACCCACGTCCCAGTAGGCCTGCTCCACGGTGACAGGCTCAACAGCGGAGCCGCCGACGAGGCCACCGATACCTTGCGTCTCGTCGTCGATGCTGAGGCTCCGGTGGCGTACGAACGCCGAACCATCCCTCCAGAGTCCATCTGGAACGACCCGAGCAGTCCACCGACGTACCAGCTCGCAGTAACCGTGCCCGTGGCGTAGGAATCCGCTATTGTTCCCGTGGAGACGCCGACGAGTCCGCCAGCAGAAGCACCATCGAAACCGCCCCCTTCTCCGACGACGGTTCTTGCAGCGAAAGAGTGATTGACCGCTCCCTGATTGAAACCGACCAGTCCGCCAATCCAATCGGTCCCACGAGTGCGCTCCCCGGTCGCGGAGGAGCGACGAACCGTCCCATTGTTCCGGCCGACCAGGCCGCCAACCCGCTCGTACCCGGTGGTCGCGCCAGTGGCGTGGGCGTCCTCGATTGTCCCCTCGTTATATCCGGTGAGTTGTCCGACCCGTCTCGTGCCGGTGACGAACCCGCCCGCGAGAGTGACGTTCGTGATCGTTCCTCCCGAACCGACCTCACTGAACAGACCGACGGAGTACGTCCCTTCTCGGTCGATAGTAAGTCCCGAAACCGTGTAGCCGCTGCCGTCGAACGTCCCGGTGAATTCGCTGTTCTTGTCCCCGATTGGGTCGAACCCAGCGCCGCCGTTCCAACTGCTCGTCTCGCTCGCGTTGATGTCTTCGGTCAGAACGTAGTTGTTCCCGAGTCCCTGGTTCTCGAGGCACTGGAGTTTGTCGAGGCTGTCGACCTCGTAGTAGGTCTGCCCCGAAATGGTCAGGTTGGTCCACGAAATAGCGCTACACTGCGAGGCGTCCGGCATCTCGGCGGCTGCCGCCCCTGAAAAGACGGTGACACCGACAAACAACGAAACGACGAGGAATGTTATTACCACGAGTACCCGTCGACTGCCCATCGTACCCATTCAGACACTTACTCCGTCTAATCTCCAGCTGCGACGGCCGTGGTCGACAGCCGCCCGTAATGCGCTTCCTCCCATATATTCAGTAGGAGTTAATACGCAATTATAGTCATTGGCTGAGATGATGTTTCACGGCGTGAGACACCTGTCACCCGAACAATCAGAACCATTGCCACAGACACATGGTGACGGCGCCGACATTCACCGGGTGGCGTGATGCATCCGGAGAGGACGAAATACTTAGCAATCACAACCGCATGATAGTCGTATGAATTGCTACAGTCGTGATCTCTCCCGACTGTTGAACTACCATCCACTGTTGGCCGCGGTCCGTGACCGGTCGGTCGACCGGTCGACATTGGAGACTGAACTCGGAGTATCCAGAGCGACCGTCTACCGCCAGACTTCCACATTGGTCGACGAGGGACTACTCGAACGGACGAGCCTGGGGTATCGGACGACCGGCGCGGGAGCGGCGGTTCTCGACGCCGCCGACCGCTTCGAACGCTCGCTGGCGGCGGCCGACCGGCTGAAGCCGCTGCTCGAACACCTATCGCCGCCTGCCCTCACCGAAAACCTCCACCTCTTCGCCGATGCGATAGTGATGGCAGTCGACTCCGAGTCACCCTACGCCATTGAGCAACGCCTCGAATCCATCATCAGCGACGTCGACGAGCGAATCTACGGGGCTGCAACGAGTTTCGGCTCACCGGTGACGCTCGCTCGGACCGTCGACGGCGTCAAGGGAGGCGTCGACTTCGAGTGGGCCCTCCCGCAGGCGGTCCTGGAACGCCTCGAACGCCAACACGGCGAACTGCATGAAACAGTACGTGCCCACGACAACGCTGCCGTCTACGTCACCGAAGACGTGATCGACCTCTCGTTGTACGACGACACGCTCGTGCTCACAGGGTTCGACACCGACCGAGGAACGCTGGCAGCCGTCGCCATGACCGACAGCCCTGCAGCCGTCGACTGGGCTTGCGACGTCTTCGAGACCCATCGTGAGCGCGGCGAGCGACTAACCTAAGTGGGCCACGGCGACGCCACCACCGGAACTCACGAAATACTGTGCAAAAGTATTGTGAGTTTGTTGGACCAACACAGTCGTAGCCCCACCAGAGTGTTGACCCATCTGCGGGTGTTGGCAGCCCCGTGACCATGCGGAACTAATGTTGAGACGCCTGCACCCCTAGCTGGCGAAAACAGCTCTCTATCGGCGAGATTGGAGTAAGAGGTTGTAAATAACCCCCAAATCATGACAAGAACCTCGTGCTGAATAGAGAGGGTAGATTCAGCAATTGACTACGTGCTGGTTGGGTTGTTTGGCTACGTCCACGGTGATCGAAACGGAACGACCGGGATTCATCAATAACTGATTACGTCTTCCGTCTAGCGACGTACCATTCGTATCCGTATTCCACAAAAGCCCCTAGTGGGCCGGCAATGGGGGAGAGTAATCATACCCCCGAATAGAACGATTAGAGTAGTGATGAAGATGAACTCGGAGACCGCACCCACGAGTGCGCCAGCGGAAAATTGACTCAGAGAGAACATGAGGCCAATCAGAGTTACGAATATGACGAGCGATCCGAGCGCTGAAACGACACCTGCTATCGCACCGTAGACCGGTTCTGGTTCATCCGGCATCATCACACGCCAGATGACGGTCGCTACGATGAGATCGACGAACGGTGTGACGATCATCCCAAAGAAGATGATCTCACCTCCTCGTCGATACTCTGCTAGGCTCGGGGTGGCAAATCCTCGGGCCCTGAACGTCTGGAAAAAGTTACAGACGTTAACCAGAACGGCAAAGAGGAGCGCCGACGCGCCGGCAGCGAGGCTCATCCTCGACTTCGACCGTGGCCTCGTAGTTCCCACCCCATGGAATCTTGTCCTGCCGAGTCGGATTTCGGTGTTCGTTCGGAGGGATGATGAGTGTCGTCTGGATCTATTCGTGGCCACCGTCGACGTCGTGAACGCCGACAGAGATGCCCGTATCGTTTTCCACGAAGACATCGGTCGCGCCCTTCGTGGTCCCAAGGGAAGACATGCAACCAGCGACACCAGCCAGGAGGGCAGTACCTGCACCCTTTGCAGACGCGCAAAAACACCACTAACTACGCAGGGAGAACCAGGTATCGTAGAACTACTGTCACACTTTGGTTGACGCAGTCAGTACAGGCGCGACACCGACCGTGGGAGTTTCGACTGACGTCTTCAGAGTTGGCAGGGTCGTCCGAGTTCTCGTTCGTACTGCGATTTAATGTGTTCGAACAAGTCCTGGCCGAGCTCTGTCTGGATGCGAGGCGCGGCGGTAGCAAAGAACTCGTCCAGATTCTCGAACTCGGCAAAGTGGTCGTTCGCCTCGGCTTCGTCGTACCGACCTTGGCGCTCGTACTTGAGCGCCTGGAGACAGTTATCGATCAGATCCATGTCCTTGACGAACTGTGCCGTCGGGGTATCACGGGCTTCGTACTCTTCCCAGAGCGACAGCAGTTCAGTATCTTTGAAGGGCCCGACGAGATCGGTTACTGCGCTCCGTTCAGCCGCCTCCTTCTCGGACGTGGTGATGGTCTGGCGTCCGTCTTCCGCGCGAGTTGCGATATCGCCCGTTCGAGCTTCGCCGAGGTCGTGAATGAGTGCCATCGTCACTGCCTTCTGACGGTCAACCCCTTCTTGCTCGGCATAGAGAAGACACAGCGACGCTGTTCCCCATGTGTGGGCTGCGACCGATTCAGGCGAGTCGATATTCCGAAGCTCCCATCCAGTCCGAGTTTCGTCCTTCAACTCGAACCACTCGAGCAAGGAGTCGAGTTCGTCGGTCATCATATCGGGGGAAGACGAGTGGCCAGTTCAAATTATCGAGAGTATTCAACCGGGTCGCCAACATTCAGTTAATAGGTCCGCAGACCCACTACCAGCAAGTTCGTCTCGGTCTCCGGTGAAAATAACTGACTTTTGACCAATTATATGATCGCCTCAGATAGATGTCCCCCACTCGGGAGTGAGCAGCCACGCCGCGAACCCCCTCGCGCTTAATGCTGGCGTCGAGAGCACATTCACTTGAGCCCGGAACGCCGAGCTTGCCCGGCGCAGCTATGGTCGGTCGCAAGCGAAGCGAGACGCGACTGTACGGAGCGTCTCGATGCGAACGGTGAGCAGCGTGAACCGTGAGCAAGCGGAGGGCGGAACGCGGCGAGCGGGGCGGGCTGTATCGTCCCACACCAGCAAGCCGGTGGAGCGCGTTGATTCCGCAACGAACCCCAGGCGGGACAGAAAGAGGACGTACGTTCGAAACCGCAAGCGAACGCATATGTCTCCGGCCACCACAGCATCGCTATGTCTCTCTCGTTGAGCTGTTACCGTTGCGGGGAGCGCTACGACGACGGCGCCCGGGTCAGGTGCGCCTGCGGGGAAGCACTCTGGGTTGACACGGACCCGACGGCATTCTCGTGGGACGACTGTCGAGACCGGGATGGGATGTGGCGGTACGAAGCGCTGTTGCCAATTGATCGCCCCGAGGGTGTCGCGCGGGCCGCGGGCGGCACGCCCCTCGTCAGGAGCCCCGGACTCGACGACGCCGCGGGCGCTCGGGTGTTCGTCAAAGACGAGGGTGAGAATCCAACCGGAGCGTACAAGGACCGCGGGAGCGCGGTGGCCGTTCCGCACACCGTCGCGACCGGTGGCGACGTCGTCGGCACGGTCTCGTACGGTAACATGGCGATCAGCACCGCTGCCCACGCCGCGAGCCTCGATCGAGAGTGTGTCGTGTTCGTTCCGGAGCAGACCTCGTCAGTGCGGCTGGAGCTCATCGCTCAGTACGAGCCGACCATCGTACAGGTCGCCGGCGACTACGGGAAGCTGTACGGGGACGCACTTGAGCTGTCCAAGCGCCTCCCAATCGACGTGCTCGTGAGCGACGTGCCCACCCGCATCAGCGGGTACAAAACGGCACTATTCGAGATCTACGAGTCGCTCGCCCCGGCGGCGCCCGACGTGATCGCGCTACCAGCGAGCTCCGGTGGATTCGCTTCGGGGATCTGGCTCGGAATCCGGGACCTCAAGCGCGCGGGACTGATCGCGGAGCCGCCGCGCCTGTATCTCATCCAGACCGCGACAGCCGACCCGCTAACGCGGGCGTTCGAGGCCGGGGAGACGGAGCCGACGCCGCTGTCACCCGACGAGACCGGCGACACCATCGCTCACTCGATTGGGAACCCGGACCCGCCGAGCGGCGCTCGTGCGCTCGCCGCGGTTCGCGACACGAACGGCGCCGTCGTCTCTGTTACTGACGACGAGATACGGACCGCTCAGCGCCAGTTCGCCGTCAACGGCGGGTTCTGCGTCGAGCCGGCATCCGCGACGACGCTAGCAGGCGTGTCACGCCTCGCGGAGCGTGGCGATATCGCCGCTGATGAGTCCGTCGTCCTCGTGCCGACCGGAACGGGGTTCAAAGAGATGGGAACCGGCGAGGCGGAGGTCGCGACCGAGACGGTCCGCAGGGACGACCTTCCTGATCGGCTCGAATCGTTGCTCGCCCCGTAGCGCTCGTAGTCCGACGCGAGAGAAATATTTCAGTTACAGTTGAATGCCGTAGAGTCAGGACTCGTCGAGCAACGAGCGAGCGCGTTGCACGTAGCTGTTCGCGTCCCAGCTACGGGCGTCGCTGATTGTATCGAGGAGCAACCGTGCCTCTGCAGCTGAGAGCTGTTCAGTTCGAACGAGAACCGAGAGGAGCGTCGGCGTCGTGACGAGTCGGGTATCAGCGAGTGAGGCGTGGATCAAGCCCAGTTGGTTGAACTCGTCGCAGAGGAAGAGCCCAGCATCGAGCTTGTTTGCGAGGGTGACCGCCGCGTTCTCACCGTCATCGAGCGGAAACTCAGCATCGAGGTCGACCGACTGTGTCGTGAATGGCTCCGTTTGATCGAGGACGACGGACGCAGCGTGCCCATGGACATCATCATAGGAGGCGATCTCACGGAGTTCATCGATGACCGCCGTTGGGACGACGACCTCGTACCGAGAAAGACAAAGTGCGAGCGGATCGGGCTCGTCGCCAGTAACGATCCCGAGACTCACGAGGGCGGAGGCGTCTGCGATAAGCTGCGCCATCTATACGTCGGCAACCTCGTCGATGAAGTCCTCGTCTAACTGTTGTTTCAATACGCGGAGGTTGGCCGCCTCTTCGGCGCCGACGAGCGCTTTCAGTTGCTCGAAGGTTATCTCGTCGTCGTAATAGGCGTCGGCAATTTCTTGGACGAGCGTGTCGTCGTGAGCGGCGTCTTGGAGGTACTCCCGAAGCGCAGTCACGAGGACGTCTGTCCGGTCTTCCCCAAGGACTGCAGCTAGTGCATCCGCCCGGTCGATGAGCCGATTTGGGGCCCGAAACTGCACGCGTTTCTTCTCGGTACTCATGATGTGTACATTGTGAGCTAGCTCACTTAGGCGTTTTCGTGTGTACGATGTGAGCCTCACCCGGGCCGGCCGAGGCAGCTATCAGTCGGAGATGTAGCCACTCAACTGGCCTGCCACATCTTCTGTGCGGTCGTCCCCATGACCTTGAAGCCGTTTCTCGAATTTGCCGCGAGGATACCGGCGTCGGTCCCTTTGTCGGCGAGAACCATCGCAGGGGTGATACCGAAAAGCGCGACGTCGACGTCCCCGCTGGCGAAGGCCTTGACGACGCTGGGGCCAGAGCTGAACCGCTCTATTGAGACCTCCGCTGGAACCTCCTCGTAGTAGCCCTCTTGTTCCATCACGTAGTGTTGTATGTTCGGGTAAATCGGGACGTACGCGACGGTCACAGAGTCGAGTGACCCACCACTTTGACCGAGACAGCCAGCGATTCCCGTCGCAGCGACCGTGCTTACACCCGCTTTCTGGAGCAATCTTCGTCGCGTGAGTTCGACCATCGTTGTTGTTAACTTTAGAATAGAGTATAATAACAACTGTGATATGGAGACTGTGAGTTAATATCCGTGGCTGATAGTCGAGTCAACGTCGAAGAAGTCGCTGGTGTCCGTAGTGCGAGAACGGTGAGTCGAAGAAGTGAGTCAGTATGAGAAACTCGTCCGGTGAGTACGGCCGTTTGACCGTTCATCTCGGACCTCACCGGCACGAGAAACTCGAAGGGCTGAGGTTGGAGTCGGCCCCACTCTCAGACACGAACCGGACTGCAAACCGCGACATTCGACTATAATCGCTATTTCTCCGCCTACAGCGGACGGAGATGTCCGTCTGGGATATCCGAACGTGAAAAGCGAAGTTAGCTCATATCCGCGAGCGGACCGAAGTCGTCGACCGGAAGTACCGAATAATCGATCGTAAGCGTGTCTTTCGTCGCTCTGATCTTCCCGACGAACGTCGAGATGTCTTCGAGCGATCCCTCGAGAACGAACAATTCCATACAGTGGTGCCCGCCGACATGGCTGTGGAAGTTCGACGCAACGATGTCCTCGTACTCGTGGCGAAGTCGCATCATCTTCTCTTCGACGCTCGTCGTCTCGTAATCGAAGACGACGGTTACGACGCCCATCAGTTCGCGGTCTTCGAGTTTCTTGTCCTCGAACTCACCGAGGAGGTTCCGACTCGCCTCTCGGAGCACTTCGCTCCGGCCAGTATATCCGTGGTCGTCCGAAAACTGGTCGATTCGCTCAAGTAGTTCTTCCGGCATCGAGACGCTAACGACGGCCATATAACAATTAAGCCGGCATCAAATATTAAACCTTATTATTCGATTGGGATGGAGTGATGAAGGGTTCCGACGAGACAGCGTCGAACGTCGTTTGGAACGGACACGAGTTTCGGCCACCGGTAAAGCGCAACCAGCACCGGTCTTCCGCGCTGAGTAGCCCGGTCTCAGCTACTGTCACTGGTCTACTGGACTGTCCCCCTACGTCTCCCCAAGTGCAACCACGGCTCCGTCCGATTCGGGCATAAAAACCGCCGCTGGAGTCACGATGGCGCGACTGACGCCACCTGGAGTCGTGGTCCATCGCTCGTCTCCGGTTGCTCGAGAGAGCGCGGTGAGTTGCCCTTCGCTTCGGAAGAGAACAGTATCGCCGGCTACAGTCGGCGCTCCAACCTGTTCCCCGTCTGATTCGTGTGTCCAAGACTCCTCCCCGTTCCAGTCGACCGCGTAGACCGCGTTCCCAGCGGACACGTAAACGTGCTGATCATCGACCGCGAGGGGCCGTGCCCTTGGACCGCGGACATTGAACGACCACTGACGTGTACCATCCGTGTCGAACGCAGTTACGAGTTGGTGACTCTGCACAACGACTCCCTTCGAATGCGCCACTGGTCCCCCAGTCACGGCCCGCGTGTATGCTTCCCATTCTGTGTCACCAGTTGCGGCGTCCAACGCGACCACGCCGGTAGACCCCGACTGCGAACCGAGATAGAGCGTGTCGCCGAGAACGGCGACCGGTTCGGTGAACGTTCGTCCACCAGCCGCTGCGTCTACCTGTTGTGACCACTGCACGGACCCGTCCCATGCCGATAGTGCGTGGACCCGGCCACTCCAATCGGGGACGTAGACCGTTCCACCATCAATCGTGGGTGCCGCCGTGAGGCGGGCGTCGATGTCGACGAGCCAGTCCTCCTCGCCGTACCGCTTCCGAAATACGACGATACGACCCTGTTCGAGTCCCCGTTTAGCCGTCACGACGATGTGGTCACCAGCTACTGCGGGCGGCCCATTCGGCTCCGAGCGAAGTGGCACCTGCCACCGTTCCTCGCCTGTCGCTGCGCCTCAACGAGTGAAGCCGGTACCGATGGCGTGCCGTATCGGAAATCGCATCGACGGGGACGTATAGTCGTCCGGCGTCGACTGCCGGTGTTCCAGTAGCGCGTACCTGACTGAGGTCGGTTTGCCAGACCGTCTTCGGGTCCATCGGACCCGATGCCACCCGTCGAGTATGACCGGGGGTTCGACCGCTCATCGGCCACGTTCCGTCGACGTCTCCGAGGTCTCCCGAGGGGCGAGACGGCGAGAGACAGCCAGCAAGCGCAACACCTGTCGAACCGAGGGCTGTGAGGAGTTGGCGGCGCGTGTGGGAGGGCACGGCAGCCAATTCTCTCAGGAAATACGTAACTTCGGGGGTATCCACGAATCGGAAGCGCGGTTACTCACCTCCGAGGCGTTTCGCACGGAGCGAACGGGAGCGTTTCGAACCGTACTACCCCAACGTTCGGGCTTCCCGAGCTGACGAGACGCGTTGCGTCTCGTTCATATCTCGTCGGCCCATCGGCCCTGCGGACTCGTCGGAATCCAGCGGAGTCCGCGACACCAGAACGCAGAGCGTTCGGGGGACGTCTTCAGTCGCGAGAGGATGTCAACAGCCGTAGAATCGTGCGGTTTCGTGGTCGCTCTGCCACGAGAACGCGAAGGTCCAGCGGGCAGGGAGCCGACTGAGAGTCCGCCCGTCCGTACTCTCCCCGGTTGCGACGTCCCACTCGGCCCCGTCCCCCACGAAGCGGTCGGGGTCGTCGGTTGCTTCGAAGCTGAACCCCGGCGCGTCATACGCAACGAGTTCGTCGTCGGTCGCAAACACGACGACATCGGTCTCCCCCACGGTCGCCCGGACGACGCTGCCAGCGGCCTCGACATGTGGCCTCGGGAAGCCAAGCGCGGCACCGTCGGTCGAAACGCCAAGGACCCGCGTTTTTGCCCGGAGCCCATCGAGCCCCTGGTTGTCCCACTCTCGGGTCCCACCATGGACGGGAGGAAAGCCGAACACACGACCGCTCTCGTAGAGCGCCATCGGTTCGCCATCGTACTGAACACTCGTCTCGGACCGTCCGAGCACCCAATCCGACAGTTCGACACCCGCCTGCATCAGACGGAAAAACGGACGAATGCTGACGTCGCTGGAGCCGTGTTGGGGGTCTCGAGCGAGGTTGGCAGCACGGACGAACTTGGAGACGCCATCAAGGAACTCCCGTCCTGCAGGGTTCGAAATCAAACGAGTGGCGGTCTTCTCGAACCGGTAGAACAGATACGGTGTCGGCTCTTCGGGCGGGGCCAGCACGACGCCGGCTGGATACGCGTCTCGGAACGAGTTCCACGTCGTCATGCGTGCCGACTGAAGCGGCAGCGCCACCCCTTCGAGGTCACCGCTGAGCCCCTCACCGGTCGACTGCTTCCACTCCGTCCCCGTCTCGATATCGCGCATGACGAAGTTGTTGTCAGCGAGTTTCCCGGCGAACTCGAACGTGAGCTCCTGTTCCTCGATACTCCGCTCGTATACGACACCGCTCCCACAGAGCGGACACCACGCTACGAGAACCGGCGTACCATCGACCGTGTCGTTGACCATATGGTGGAGGTCGAGAATCGGGATTGGATACGCCCGTGCACTCTCGTCCGTCTCGACGACGAGAACCTCGTCGTTCGGATCGCCCGCGTAGTCCGTGACGAACCGTGGTGTGGTAATACTGGGAATGAACTCCGAGTCGAAGCCGTGGATGATCTCCATCAACTGATTCCTCGTCTGAACAACGACGAGGAACAGCAATAAATATAATCTAACTGATAAGTTGGGAAGGGGTATCGAACTCAGTTACAGTGCCTCTCGAAAGGAGGTTACTGCGAGGTGAGTCCTGCCGGGCGTCTTCGAAGACAAGAGGGGTTCGACGGAAACAGAGGGGCTACCCGCTACTGAAGTAGTGATATAACAGGCACTACGATGTTTCGAGTTGACCGAGATAATCGAGGTAGCTGTCTGTCCACTCGTCGACAGCTTCGATCACCTGCTCTAACGCGGTTCCGGCCTCAGTCAGCGAGTATTCCACCTTGACGGGTCGGTCATCGATGACAGTACGCCGGACGAGATGATGGTCCTCGAGCGCCTCAAGTGACTCCGAGAGCACTTTGTCCGAGATACCATCGATGCGTTCGTTGAGTTCGTTATACCGGAGTCCGTCCTCGACGAGCAACCGCTCGATAATCGTCCGAGTCCACTTGCGGCGGGTCAACCCGATCACGTCGGTAACCGGCATTCCCTCGCCTTCGAAGACCGGGTCGAAGACGAATTCGTTGTCCGCTTGGTCCATACGTCTCGGTATTCGGTGCTGAAAACATAATCTTGCCCGTGACACCTGCGACGGTAGACAGTTTCCACGGTGCTCGAGGCCAGTGAGACGACACGCGGTCAACCACTTATTCCTGACACCGCTTCGAGGAGGTCTGCACGCTCATCGAGGAGAACACGCGCGAGGAATTGCAGAACGAGTTGGTTGCGACTCACCAGCGAGATCGAGGAGTGGCAGGCAATCTACGATGTCGGGACGCGGAAGGAGTTCAAACAGTCGCCCGCGAGCATCATCTGCAAGCGTAGTGGCAAAAATATATGATTATGAGTTCGGATGGTTCTGCTATGAGCCCTCCACTCTCACGTCGTCGGCTACTTTCACTCAGTAGTTCAGTCGGAACAGTTGCCCTCGCTGGATGTCTCGGCGTTGTTACAGGAAACGAGGACCAACGCTGTGCTCCGGGGTATCGTGATGTCGGAGACGCGTTCACAAAGCGGTCAATAGTGAACTATCTGAGATATGCGTCGTTGACGGTCCCGAAATCGGTTTCACTTGGTGGAACACTGATAGCGAGACTCACAAACGAGTCCGCTGACTCGCTCACCACATTCGGGAAATCTAGGTACATGATTCAGCAGTTAGGGCCGGACGGTAAGTGGCGGAACTCCATCGGTGTAGCCGAAGAACACGAGTGGTCGTCGTCCCGACGGATTCTAGCGCCTGGTGAAGAACTCCAGTGGGAGATGAGACTCCGCGCCAACGAATTTTCAGGCCCGTACCAGCGGTGTACAACGCATGGACCAGCCACATACCGATTCATCTACTGGGGTTTCTCCGAACACGATGCAGGTATCGCACTCGCTGCACCGTTCGAGATTGTTGAATAGCGCGTGTCTGGTACACTCGTGGTCTGTTTAAGGCGAGGAGGATGTCACTCGCGTGGCGTTGAGATGAGTCGTGTCCCCGCCGGCCGCGCCCACCCTTAAGTATCTACTTAGCGAACATTCAGGCAGGATAGATATGAGCGAGCTAGTGAACGAGGTGGTCGTCTTGTACGTCGACGACGACGAGGACTTCACCGAACTGACGGCGACGTTCCTCGAACGGGAACACGACCGGCTCCGGGTCGAAACGGCCGCCTCGGTCACCGAGGGGCTCGACCGCGTGGCAGACGCGGAGTTCGACTGCGTCGTGTCTGACTACGACATGCCCGAGCGCGACGGGTTAGACTTCCTCGAAGCCCTCCGCGAGAACGCGCCGGACCTCCCCTTCATCCTCTTTACTGGCAAAGGAAGCGAGGAGGTCGCGAGCGATGCAATCTCCGCGGGCGTCACCGACTACCTCCAGAAAGAACACGGGACGAGCCAGTACACCGTGCTCGCTAACCGTATCGAAAACGCGGTCGAGCAGTACCGCTCACAGCGCGCGCTCGAGACGAGCGAACAACGCCTTTCGCTGTTCATCGAACAGTCGCCGCTCGGCGTCCTCGAGTACGACAGCGACTTCCAAATCGTCGGACTCAACGAGCGCGGTGAGGAGATTCTGGGCTATACCGAATCGGAACTCCGCGGCCACAGCTGGGAGCTCATCGTCGCAGACGACAGTTACGACAACGTCGACGACGTCACGGACCAGCTTGCAGTCGCGGAGGGCGGCTACCACAGCATCGACGAGAACGTCCGGAAGGACGGCGAGCACATCCGCTGTGAATGGCACAACCGAGTCATCACCGACGACAGCGGCGAAGTCGTCGGCGTCATCTCGCTGTTCCAGGACGTGACCGAACGAACCCGCCGTGAGGACGAACTCGAACGGACCAACGCCCTGCTCTCGACGCTCATCCGGTCGCTCCCGGTCGGCGTCCTCGCCGAAAACAGCGACCGGACCGTCCTCGCGATTAACGAGCGACTGCTCGAACTGTTCGGTATCTCGGAACCGTCGGCGGAACTCATCGGCTCTGACTGTCGGGAACTGGCGCAGATGGCCAGTGAACTCGTGGTTGACTCGGAGGGCTTCGTCGAGCGCGTCGACGAACTGATCGCCGGGACGGAGTCAACCCACAACGAGACAGTCGCCCTGACGAACGGTCGGACGCTCAACCGAAGCTACGAACCGATCGAACTCCCCGAGGGGACCGGCCACCTCTGGATGTATCGCGACACGACCGAGCAACGCGAGCGAGAGCAACAGCTCCAGCGCCAAAACGAGCGGCTGAGCGAGTTTGCGAGCGTCGTCAGCCACGACCTCCGGAACCCGCTAAACGTGGCTGCTGGGAACGTGGAACTGGCCCGCCAAGACCACGAAAGCGACCGTCTTGCGACCGCCGCGCGGGCGTTAGACCGCATCGACGACCTCATCGAGGATCTGCTCACACTCGCCCGAAGGGGCGACAACGTCGGTGAACTGGAACCGGTGTCCTTGGATCCGCTCGTCTCCAACTGCTGGAGGACCATCGAAACGGCCGGCGCTGAACTCCAGACAGAGTTGACGGCGACGGTCATCGCCGACCGAAGCCGGCTCCAACAGCTCGTCGAGAACCTCATCAGAAACAGCATCGAACACGGTGGAGAGGGCGTGGCGGTGACGGTCGGTGAGCTCCCGGGCGGGTTCTACGTGGAAGACGACGGTGTCGGCATCCCAGCCGAGCGCCGCGACACAATCTTCGAGGCCGGCCACACAACCTCACGTACGGGCACCGGATTCGGGCTCGCTATCGTCAAGCAGGTCGCCGAAGCCCACGGATGGAACGTTAACGTCGCCGAATCTGACGCAGGCGGGGCGGCGGTTCGAGATTACGGGAGTCACGTTCGCTGCTGTCGACGACTGAGCCCCGCGTCGGAAGTTTTTACAGGTCCCGTGCGGACCGCTGTCACATGTACTATCACGGCGAATCCGGCAGCGCGGCGCGGAGCGTCCGATGACGATTACGAGCGATTGGGGCGACTGGTGGGCCCGAGAGGAACTCAACGGCGTCGACGTCGAGGAGGGAGTCTCGCTGTGGTATCTCGGCGTCGCCGGCTGGGCGATACGGACGCCGGAGACCGCCATCTACATCGACCCCTACTTCAGCACCGAGCGGGACCGCGAGTACGTCGCGCGGATGTCGCCGGTGCCGATGGAGCCACAGTGGGCGGACGCCTGCGACGCGGTCTTCTGCACTCACGACCACCGCGACCACTTCTGGCCGCCCTCGTTCGGACCGCTCCTCGACCACGGCGGCGCTGTCCACGCGCCCGTCGAGTGCTTCGAGAACTTCGACGTGAGCGCAATCGACGAGGCGAAGCGGACCGTCGTCGAACCCGGCGACAGCTACGAGGTCGGCGACCTCACCGTCCACGTCAGAGGCGGGTACGACCCAGACGCCGACGGCACGGTGTCGTACGTTATCGAGCACGAGACGGGCACCATCTTCCACGGCGGCGACAACCGACCCTGCGAGGCGTTTCACGAGATAGGGGCGGAGTTCGACATCGACCTCGGGATGCTCTCCTACGGGACCGATGCCCGCGTCGTCCAAGACGGCGAGGTCATCACGCGCAAACTCTACAACGACGCGGACGAGATGATCGAGGCCGCGAACGCGCTCGGTATCGACCGCCTGATTCCCGAGCACTGGCGGCGCTGGCGGTCGATTCACGCCGACCCCGGCGCGCTCTCGAAGGCGGCGACGACGTTCGAGTACCCGCACGTGATCGAGGAGGTCGAAGTCGGCGACCGCTTCCGACTCGACCGGCCGGGCGTCGTCCCACCGGCGCGCCTCGGCGGTGAGTGAATCTCCAACCCGCCACCGAGTGCTTCTGCCCTCACGGCGACGTCGCGCAGGTGCCCCACCTCAAGGGCGATGTCGTACTGTGCCACAGAAACCGCAGTCGAGTCAGTCGGCGCGCGGAAGTTCGACGACGAAGACAGCCCCCGTGGGTTCGTTGTCTTCGGCCCAGACCTCGCCGCCGTACTGCGTGACCAAGGTGTCGACGAGGTAGAGTCCGATGCCCGCGCCGGGACTCCCGAGACCCCGCTCACCTTTCCCGAACGCGATGTCTTTCTTGTCGTCCGGGATTCCCGGCCCGTTGTCGGCGATTCGAATCTCGACGTCGTCCGCTCGGACCGTACACGAGACCTCGACGCGAGGTGCGTCCGTGTCGTTGTGTTGGACGGCGTTGTTCAGGAGGTTCCGAAACACCGAACTGAGCATGCTATTCCCGGCGACCTCGACGTCGGGGAGCGTCCCCTCGACTACGAACGTCGCCTCCGGGAAAGACTCCTCGCGAAGCGATAGCTCGGTTTCGAGGACCGAGCGAAGCGGGACCGACGCGATGGAGAGACTATCGTTCGAGACGACCGTCTCCACGTAGTCGCGCGCGACCTCAGTGAGTCCGACGACGTGCTCACCGCTGTCGAGGATTTTCTGGAGGTACTCTCTCCCGTCGGCATCGACGTGGTCTTCGAGTATCTCGGCCCATCCGAGAACGACTCCCATATCGTTGCGGATGTCGTGGCGGACGATTCGGTTCAGCAGTTCGAGTTCTCGCTCCCGGCGTTTCTGCTCCGTGATGTCCGTACAGATACCGACGACCTCCGAGACGTTGCCGTCGTCATCGCGAAGGAGCACCTGCCGCGTCAGCACCCAGCGAACCGACCCATCGGGTCGGACGACGCGACCCTCGTACGCCTCTTCGTGGGCCCCCTGAGCCGAGGCCTCGATGTTCCGTCGCACCCGGTCGCGGTCCTCGGGATGGATGGCGTCGAGCAACCGCGTGACGTCATCCACGACGTCATCGGGCGGAATCCCCCAGATGTCTTCGAAGCCGGCGCTGATGTAGTCGAACTCGCCGGGAGCGGACACCGTCCAAAGCGCGACCCCGTCAAGCTGGTCGAACAGGTCCTGGAAATCGCGCCGTCGGCCAAGCGAGCTGTTACTCATACGGGGGTGTTTCGGGGCGAGTCGAATAAGTACCGGTCACGGAGTCAGACGGCGGAGTAGCCGGCGTCAAAGCTCCAGCCTGAAGCGTGAGACCCATTTGTGGGCGAGCGAAGTCGCACCCGACGACGCTCACCGCCGCCGCCGACGAGACACGGTAACTCTCGGAGAACACCGGAAGTAACCGCTGTCTCGACTTCAGTACGGAGCGCCGCAGCTCGGACACATCGGCGGCGCGCCCTCGGGGAGGTCGACGCCGCAGTGGGGGCACTCCCCGTCGACGTCTGGCGACGTAATCCCGTCGACCGCATCGTCAGTCGTGTCTTGAACGCCGGCCAGCGACCCGACGCCTTCGACCGGTGACTCCGCGGAACCTCCCGTCGACGCAGCCCGAAGAAACCGAACTCGTTCGGCGACGAACGCAGCCGCCTCGTCGGATTCCGCGTCGAGCACCGGATCCGGTACCCGAACCGCCTCGCCGCTCCCGCGGGCCAACAGTCCGAGCGCTTCGGCGGCGCGGCCCCGGACGAAGGCGTTCTCGTCGGCGAGCCGAGCCGAGAGCGCCGCCCGAGCCTCGGCGAGCGAATCCGGCGCATCGCAGCCGACGACCACCACCGCCGTACAGAGGTGATAGCGGACGAGTTCGTCCCGGTCGTCGAGGTGTTCGGCGAGCGTCGAGACGCGGTGACGAAGCCGGTCGGGGTCGCCGAGCGCGACGCATTCGAGCGCCTTCGCCAACTTCTGTTTCACCTCGGGTTCGTCGAACGAGAGGCCGACGCGGAGGTCCGCGAGCACCGCCGGCGAGGCGACCGCGTCGGGGTGTTCGAGCGCGACGTATCCCAGCGCCTCGGCCGACCGGGCGCGGACGAAGTAGAACTCGTCTTCGTCGGCGAGTCGCTCGGCGAGCGACGGAACCGCGGGAGCGACCGCGTCGGGGGCGGCCTCCGCGACAGCGACGAGTGCCTTCGCGGTCAGCAGTCGGACGGCGCGCTCGTCGTCAGTGAGAAACGGCGTGACGGCGGGGAGAAACGACTCGAACGCGGTCGGGCGGTCGTCGGCGAGGCGTCGAAGCGCTCGGAGCGCCTGTTTCCGGTCCTCGGCCGACGCCGTTCGAAGCTCCCCGAGCGCCCCGCTCACCGCCTCGTAGGTGCTGTCTTCGACTGATTCGACGAGGCGCTCCAGCGGGGGTGCGTGGCGTGTGTCGTCCATCGGTTCGTGCTCCTCGTTGGCGCAGTATCCCTTCGGTACAGCAATAAGTTGGTGGGTGCGCCGCGCGCCGCCAACACCGAGCGGGACTCAGTCCAGCGGGAACCGCGCGACTGCGCCGTCGTCGACGTACGAGGCGAACACCGACGCGACTCGACGCGGAGCGAAAGCCGGCTGTGCGATTCGGACTCGTACGCCCACCGCGTCTCGCCACTCTCTCGGGCCAAAACCTCGAATCCCCGGTCCCAAGCGGGGACGACACGAGAATCCGTGACGGCGAGCGAGTCGAGCGACGGGAGTCCGGTCACGCTGTGCCACCGCCGCGTGCCGTCAAGGCCGAAGCAGTCGACTCGGCCGAGAATCCCGCCGTCGGGGTCGTCGACGCGGCTCCCGACGAACACCGCGTCGTCCGTGGTCTCGACCGTCCGAATCTGGTAGCCCGCGGGGTTCGCCCACAGTTTCACGCCCGTCTCGCGGTCGAACGCGAGCAGTCCCTGACGGCCGTCCGGTCGGTCGCGGGTGAGGTACACCTGCGACCCGAGGACCATCGTGCGCCCGGCGTCGCCGATGGGGATTCGCCACCGAACGCTTCCGTCCGAGGGTTCGTAGGCCACCAACGTCCCGTCCCACACGGCGACGACGAGTCGGGAGTCCGCGGCCACGTTGGGGAGCCACCGCTCAGGTTCGGTCCGCCACCGGACGCTCCCGTCCGACGGGGAGAGCGAGACGACGCCGTCTTCGGTCTCGCTCACCGGCACGCGAACCACGACCGAGTCGTCGGTGATGCCGTCGAGGAAATACGACGAGACGGCCAGTTCGAAGCGTCGGTCGCCGGTCTGCGGGTCGTAGCCCGTGAGCGTGTTCTCCGGGCCCGCGAAGTCGAGTTCGGCGACGAGCGAACTAGTGCGGACGAGTCTCGCTCGGTGAGACGTGCCCTCATCGCGCCACAGTTCATCGCCCGACGAATCGACGGCGTAGAGGTCGCCGTCGGTGCTGTGGACGTGGTACGGACCACCGGACGGCGGGGCGACGGGGCGCGTCTCTATCGGGCCGCCCGTCTCGAACCGGAGTGCGGTCGACCCATCCTCGCGCCGCAGGCCGTACAGCGCCTTGTCCTGCATCCCGGCGAGGACGACCCCGTCGGTGACGGCGAGCGGGCCGGCCATGAACGCGCCGTCGATGTCGCGTCGCCAGACCGGCCGCCTCCCGCCGAGCCCGGGAATCGAGCTACAGCCAGCGACGGCGAGCGAACCGACGGCCGCGAGGCCGCCGAGCACCTCGCGGCGGGAGACGTTTCGGTCCCGCTTCCCGGCCGAACCCGTCCGCTCCGGGGGCTCACTCGACATCGAGCACCTCCGGGCCGAGGCGAGTGAGTTGCCACTCCTGTCCGAGGTAAACGCCGTCGCCCGCGGTGACGGCCCAGTTCACCGTACCGCCGTCCTGGTAGCCCTCGAACCGGTAGTCGCCGAGGAGGGTGCCGTCGGTCGCGTGGACGTACAGCACGGTCGGGTCGAACGGGACGGTCCCGCTGTGTCCCCGGACAAGGATGTCCGACCCCACGACGGTCACCAGTCGGTCGCCGACGCGGGTCGGCCCGCAGGTCACGGGGGCGGCCAGTTCGCGCCGCCACAGCCGGGTTCCCGTCTCGGCGTCGAAGGCGTACAGGAAGTAGTCCGCGCCGCCGACGTACACGCGGCCGTCGGAGACGAGCGGCCGGGCGAACACGGTGTTTTGGAGTGACCCACGCCACCGAATCTCTCCGGTCGCCGCGTCGAGCGCCAGCAGTTCCTCGGTCGCGCTCCCGACGAAGACGGTGTCGCCGGCGACCGTCACCGACGACGGCGACGGACCCACGTCGACGCGCCACGATTCGGAGCCATCGGTGGCGAATCGGCGGAGCGTTCCGTCGAGGACAGGCGCGACGACGCCGGCATCGGAGCC
>NZ_JPES01000099.1:0-33343 GCF_000730175.1 Haloferax sp. ATB1
GCCCGCGGCACCGTCGCTCGCGGCGGGCGGTTCGACCGCCGGCTACCGCGTCGTTTTTCCCCCGGGCGCGGGTTCGTTCAGTCATGCGAATCGGTGTCGTCGTCAACCCCGTCGCGGGGATGGGCGGCCGGGTCGGCCTGAAGGGAACCGACGGGAAAGTCGAGGAGGCCAGAGCGCGCGGCGCGGAGCCGCGGTCGCCCGAGCGGGCGCGACGAGCGCTCTCTCGGCTCTTCGAGGCCGCTCCCGAGACGGAACTGCTCGCGTGGGGCGGCGAGATGGGCGCGKCGGCCGCCCGAGATGCCGGCTTCGACCCCGAGGTGCTCGGCGAGCCGTCCGGCGACGAGACGACCGCCGCCGACACTATCGCCGCCGTCGAGGCGTTCGTCGCCGCCGACGCGGACCTCGTGTTGTTCGTCGGCGGCGACGGCACCGCGGCCGACGTGGCCGAGGCGCTCGACGGGACCGACGTGCCGATGCTCGGCGTCCCCGCGGGCGTGAAGGTCTACTCCTCCGTCTTCGCCGTCTCGCCCGAAGACGCCGCCCACGTCGTCACGTCGTTCGAGCGGACCGAGGCCCGCGAGGTCATGGACATCGACGAGGACGACTACCGCGAGGGCGAGGTCAGGCCGGAACTCCGGGCGGTCGCGCACGTCCCCGTCGCCGAGGACCTCCAGTCGTCGAAACAGACCGGCGGCGGGACCGTCGAGGCGCTCGCCGCGGGCGTCGCCGACGACATCCGTGCGACCGAGGGCGTCACCTACGTCCTCGGCCCCGGCAGCACCGTCGGCGCGGTGAAAGCCGAGTTGGGCATCGACGGGTCGCCGCTCGGCGTCGACGTCTACCGCGACGGCGAGGTGCTCGCCCGCGACGCGACGGAGGCCGACATCCTCGATAACCTCGGCGAGGAGAACGTCATCGTCGTCACGCCCATCGGCGGACAGGGCTTCGTCTTCGGCCGCGGCAACCCCCAACTCTCCCCGGCGGTGATTCGCCGCTGTGACGTGTCGGTCGTCGCCTCGCGGTCGAAGCTCGACGCGATTCCGGTCCTCCGGGTCGACACCGACGACCCCGACCTCGACGCCGACCTCCGCGGGTGGACGAAAGTCCGCGTGGGTCGCGTCGAGCGGCGGATGATGAAAATCGAGTGAACGTCGCACGTCAGTCGCGGCCGACTCGGCACGCCAACAGAAAAAATCGAGCGAGAGACCGCTCCCGTCGGCCGCCTCGTTAGTCGTCCGCCGGTGCCTGTTGTTTCGTGATGTACTCGACGATTTCGTCCGTTTCGGTCTTGAACTCGTCGAGGTCGGTCTCGTTCCCGTGGAGAACCGTCGAGAAGTACTTCGTGTCGGCGGCGAGATTGACTGCCTCTTTGAGTTCCTCGTCCGTGACGCCGCTCAACCGCGCTTCCTCGGTGTGGAAGTAGATACAGTAGGGACAGCTAGTCGCGGCCGCGACGCCGACGCCGATGAGCGCTTTCTCTCTCCCGGACAGTTCGGTGTCTTCCCCTAGATTGAGGTCGCGGAAGAGCCCCCAACTGTGTTCGCTCGCCGGTTCTGCCAAGTCCTCCATCCAACTCGGGACTTGACCGAGCATTCCCTCCATCTCTTGTCGTGTGTCTTTCGATAGCATTTCTTTCCCCGTTACCTCCGCAGTCCCGTCGCTATGGAGGTGCTTATTACGAGGATCCGGAGCAGTAAAGTTATGAACCGTCTGGGAAATTATAACATGTCTGTATCGACGATGTTCCGGGGAAATTCGGGGTTAATACGCCGGTAGACGGGACAGTTCTCTCCCCGTCCCGACCGCTCGACGTGGATGATTTAATATTTGGAATCATGTGCAATGAGACCCACTACCCATTATTCATGGAGGGTGTAATATAGTGAGATTTAAGGTCATTGGATGGGTTCTGACTGGCATGGAAACCCGGAAAGTCCAGCGTCTCGGTCCCTCCACGCTGGCGATGACGCTTCCAGCGGAGTGGGCCAAGGAACACAACGTCGAGAAGGGCGACGAAGTGACCATTCGGACGAGCGGGAAGGGAACGCTGACCGTTCTCCCCGAATCGGTCAACACCGAAGATTCGAAGGCGACGATTCGCGCTGACAGTCTGAACGCGGAGGCGCTCGAACGCGCCATCGTGGCGCAGTACGTCCTCGGACGGCGCGTCATTCACATCGAAAAAAGCGAAGGCGCGCTCGATTCGGACCACATCAACGCCGTCTACAAGGCCGAGACCCAACTCATGGGCCTCGGCGTCATCGAGGAGACGCCCGAGCGAATCGCGATTCGCTGTTCGGTTGACGCGGAGGACTTCACCCTCAACAACCTGCTCGAACGCCTCGAAAACACGGGGAGCACGATGCGCGGCGAGGCCGTCAAGGCGCTCGCCCACGGCAACCCCGACCTCGCCCAGCGGGCGCTCAACCGCGAGCGACAGGCGAACAAGATTTTCGTCCTCCTGCTCCGACTCATCTTCACGTCCTACCAGAACCCCAACCTCGCGCGGGCGGTCGGCCTCGACTCCGGCTTCCCGCTCATCGGCTACCGTTCGGTGGCGAAGAACCTCGAACTGACCGCCGACAACGCCGAGGACATCGCCAACATCGTCATGGACGCCGATGGACACACTATCGACGTCGACCAGTCGACGATGCGGCGCATCCGCGAGTTCACGGACCACGTCGACGAGATTACGACGACCGCGGTGCGGGCCGTCGTCGAGCGCGACTACGACCTCACAATCGAGTGCCGAGAGCTGTTCCGCGAGATAAGCGACCGCGAGCGCGACATCCTCAACGACCTCCCGGAGATGGAAAACCAAAAGCTCCTCCAGATTCGCGAGGTGCTCGTGAGCCTCCAGCAGACCGCGCAGTACGCGATGCGGAACGCCGAAATCGCGTCGAACCTCGCGCTCAACGAGGAATCGGACCACGTCACGATAGACTGAGAAGTCGAAAGAAATCGCGGGCGACGGGGCGGCGGCGCGCCGTCGCGCTCAGTCGGCGATGACTTCCATCGCCTCGCTGTTCTCGGTCTCGGACGACTCTTTTTCGCCCGTCAGCGGGTTGCGACTGGCGATGCGGCAGTCGAACGCCGGATGCTCGCCGAAGTGCCGGAGTATCATGTGACGCCGCGACCCCGTGATGCCGGTTCGGCCGATGTCCTCGGCGGTAAAGCGCTCGGGCAGGCGGTCGTACAGTCGACGCAGTTCGTCGAAACTGGTGAACACCTTCGCGTTGCCAGTGGAGTCCGCGCCACGGCGGGAGACGACGTAGCTTCCGTCCCGGCGGTACTCGCCGGCCGTGCGGAAGAACTCTCGTTTCTCGGTCAGCGCCGAGCCGATGGCCTCCTGCAGGTCGGCGGCGGCGTCTCGGGACAGTTCACAGGACTGGTCGCCAAAGGAGACGACGATGGTTTCGTCGTCGCTCTCGACGGACACAGGGTTCTCATTACGGGAGAAGAACTCGATCAGGAGCGTGGGTACTCCGTGTCATATCATCGAATATCTCGCCCGACGGTAAAGGGTTGTCGGCTGAGTCAGGAATCACCGAAGATTTCTCGGCGAACCGGGGCGGTCGCACGAGGGTTCGACTCGCCGTCCGCCGCGGGGTGGGACACGGCCGCTACAGGAGGCCGTCGTCGGTCGTGGTGGTTCCGCCGTCCGACGTGGTTGTCGTAGTCGTCGTTGTTGTCGTAGCGGTCGTTGTCGTCTCGGTTGTCGTCGTTGTCGCCGTCGCGGTGTCTGTCGACGTCTCAGTTGCAGTCGCGGTCGAGGTGGTCGTCGCGGTTTCCGTGGCCGTCTGGGTCGCCGTCTCGTTCCCCTCCGACGCCGCCTTGTTCCCGAAGATGTCCGTCTCGAACGTCTTTTCGTAGGTCAGCGGGTCGAGCGGAACGCGGAGGGTCGTGCCGCCGGCGTCGAGGTTCGCGTAGAAGTCGATGCGCAGGTCGGTCGTCTGGTCGCGTTCGAGGTGCGAGACCCACCACTCGTCGAGTTTGTCGTTCTGAATGTAGGTCGTCGCCTCGATGGTCTCGGTCGACTGCGGCGGGATGACGTACTCGGAGTTGGTCGTCCCTTCGCCCACGTCCACGTCGTTCATGGAGATGTCGTAGCCGAGTTCGGAGACTGCGACCGGGTACGGCTTGGGGTTGTGGACGACGAACGTGAGTTCGAGCGCCGTGCGCTCGCCCGTGGACTCGCCCCACTCGGCGCTCGTCTCGTTGACGTACAACACGGGGTCGGAGACGACCGGCGAGTCCGCGTCTATCTCGCGGGTCTCCGTGGAGTTGAACGCCGACAGCAGGTCGGTGTCGATGCTCCGGGTTATCTCGGGCGCTTCGAAGGTCCGGCCGAGCGTCTCCGAGGAGACGTTTGCGTCCACGACGAGGTCGGTGTGTTCGCCGTTCTGGATGTGCGAGACCCACCACTCGGGGATGCGCTCGTTTTCGAGGGTCGTCCGGAGCGGGACCGCCGAGGTCCCCCGCCCGATAGCGACGCCTTCCTTCTCGCCCGTCGCCATCCGAATTCCGTTCATCTCGACGCCGTAGTCGACTTCGAGGCCCGAGAGATTCGCCGAAAGCGGGTTGGGGTTCGAGACGTACAGGTCGGTCTCGATGACCGTCTCCGTCTCGTTGACCCCGGCGAACCGGTTGTCGACCCGGTCGACGCTCGGCGCGCCGATGACGCCGGTCACGTACGCCCCGCCGACGCCGGCCGCGACGAGCACCAGCGCGACGAGTGCGATACGGAGTTTTCCGCCGAACAGCGCGGATGTCAGTCCCATCGTTGTGGACACACGAGACTAGTGGTACATATGTCGAACGGCCGAGCGCGGGGTCGGTCCACGGGACCATGCCACACACCTTGCGCCCACGTCACGACGCCCCACGACAGGCGGTGTCGAATGAACTAAGTGCGCACCCGCGAAGGTCGGAAACATGGAAACCAAGACGGTTCAATCCGACAAGTCCATCGGCTTTGCGGCGTTGTTCGGCGTGCTCACGCTCGTCGGCGCAGGGCTGATGGTCGCCGGACCGGACCAGTTGACGAAGGCGCTCGGATTTATGGTAGCGATTATCGCGGCCTCGCTGGCCGTCTGCGGTGCGCATCTGTTCCAGTAGCTATCAACGTTGAGGAACACGGGTAACCGTTAATAACGCCCATTCCCTAGACGGCCCGAGGATGACTGAGTACACCGACGAGGAACAACGCATTCTCGCCTATCTCCGCGACAGCGTCAGCCGCGGCGAGGGCTACTTCCGGGCGAAGAACATCGCCGAAGCCATCGGTCTCACCGCGAAGCAGGTCGGGTCCCGCCTGCCGCGGCTGGCCGAGAAGTCCGAGGACGTCGAAATCGAGAAGTGGGGCCGCGCCCGCTCGACGACGTGGCGCGTCACCCGAAGCTGAGGCGATTCCACGGCTTTTTACTGTGGAGGTGTGATGGTATCCCATGACCGTCCGCGTGAAACGAACCTTCGAGTTCGACGCTCCCGGCGAGCGCGTCTGGGAGTTTATCGCCGACCCGGCCAAGCGAGCGGGGGCTATCAGCGTCGTCGACCGCTTCGACGTGGCCGACGACGGCCGCCACGCGACGTGGTACCTCGAACTGCCGATTCCGCTCATCCGCTCGACGGTGACCGTCGAGACCGAAGACATCGAAGTCGACGAGCCGACGCACGTCAAGTTCGTCGGCAAGTCGCGGGTGATGCGGGTGACGGGCGAACACACCATCGAAGAGCGTGACGGCGGGAGCCGCCTCGTCAACGAGTTCATCGTCGACGGCCGGCTACCGGGTGTAGAGGCGTTCTTCGAGCGCAACCTCGACCGCGAACTCGACAACCTCGAAGCGGCGCTCCGGCGCGAGTTCGAAGCGACCGCCTGAGACCGAAGACGACCGTTCGGTCCCGTCGAGACCGGTGAGACGAACCCCAAGAACCGTGCGCTCACGGGGCGTGGGAACCCGTGTTGCGGTGGGTTTATACATCACGGCTCCTAAGCGAAAGTCGCCGACGCAATAGGCGCTTTTCTCGCCAGTCGTCGGCGACTCCACATCCGCCGCACCCGCCGCAACGTTTCGGGGTCCGTTGCGGCATCCGAAACGACGTGGCCACGTCGTTTCGCGCTCCCAAGCCCGGTGGGAGCGCACTCCCCTCGTCTCACTTCGCCAACTGGTGACACGAGATTCGGCGGGAGGCGAATTCGCCTCCGCCTTTTGACGACCGCTTCGCTCCGAGCCACGGCGCTGTCGGTCGCCGATACCGGCCGCGTCTCGGAGCGCACGCTTCTTTCCTCCGGGGGCCGTGGAGACACCATGACCGAGGCGATTCGAGGCGACGTGCTGCACGCCATCCCCCCGGACGAACTCGACGAAGAGGACCTGTCGCCCGAACTCCGGGCGCTGGCCGACTCGCGCCACGTGCTCGTCGTCCGGAAGGGCGGTCACCCCTCGATACTCGACCTCATCTGGGCGTTCGTCCGCCGCGACCCCATCGAAGCGGTGACCGTCGTGACCGACCGCCACGTCGACGAGGACGAGGAAGTGACGCTGACCGTCGAGGGGACGGACATGCCCGGCGTCTACGTTACGGCGGCCGCTCACCGTGAGGAAGCGTCCGCGGACGACGGGTGAAACGACGGAGCGAAAAGGTGGGACAGATGCGGGGCCGCGGCGGGTAACCGACCTTACTCGTCTTCTTTGGTCTTGATGTCCGCGGAGAGGCCCTGCGCCATGCGAATCTCCTTGGAGTTGTTGAGCGTCCACGCGGTGCGCTCGGTGACGGCCTCGATGATTTCGCGGGCCGAGGGGTAGCCGTTGCCGGACTTCTTCACGCCGCCGAACGGGAGGTGGACCTCCGCGCCGATACACGGGAGGTTCCCGTAGGCGAGGCCGACCTCGGCGTGGTCGCGGAAGTAGTTGATCTGGCGGTAGTCCTCGGAGATGACGGCACCGGCCAGTCCGTAGTCGGTGTCGTTCTGAATCTCGACGGCGTCCTCGATGTCACCGGAGTACTTCAGGAGGGCGACGTGGGGACCGAAGACCTCCTCGTGGGTACAGCGGAGGTCGTCGTGGGGGTCCGCCTCGTAGACGAACGGCCCGACCCAGTGGCCCGCCTCGTGGCCCTCGGGAATCTCGTCGTCGTCGAGTTCGGTGCGGTCGACGAGGACGTTCACGCCCTCCTTCGCCGCGAGTTCGTTGTACTTCGTGACCTTCTCCTTGTGGCCCTCCTCGATGAGGGGGCCCATGAAGGTGTCCTCGCGGAGCGGGTCGCCCACGGAGACGCTCTTCGCGTTCTCGACGAAGCGTTCCTTGAACTCGTCGTACACGTCCTCGTGGACGATGATGCGCTCGGAGGAGACACAGCGCTGGCCGGTGGTCTTGAACGACGACATCGTCGCGGAGTGGACCGCGATGTCGAGGTCCGCCTTCTCCGTGATGACGACGTTGTTCTTGCCGCCCATCTCACACGCGGCGAGCTTGCCGGGCTGTTGGGCCACCTTGCTCGCGACCTCGTGGCCGACCTCGGCGGAGCCCGTGAACAGCACGGAGTCGACGCGCTCGTCGTCGACGATGCTCGCGCCGGCGTCGCCGAAGCCCTGTACCATGTTGAACACGCCGTCCGGAATGCCGGCGTCCTCGAACATCTCCGCGATGATCTGACCGCACCACGGCGTCTGCTCGGCGGGCTTCCAGACGACGGTGTTGCCCTCGACGAGCGCGACGGCCATGTGCCAGAAGGGGATGGCGACCGGGAAGTTCCACGGGGTGATACAGCCGACGACGCCGCGGGGTTTGCGGCGCATGTAGGCGTCCTTCGCGGGAATCTCGGAGGGAATCACGTCGCCTTTGGGGTGGCGGGCGTCGCCCGCGGCCCACTCGACCATGTGGTACGCCTCGATGACGTCGGCGCGGCCCTCGGAAATCTCCTTGCCGCACTCCTTGGTGACGACCTCCGCGAGTTCCTCGGTGCGGTCGCGCAGTTCGTGGTAGATGTCCCAGAGGTACTCCGCGCGGTCGATGTGCGAGAGTTCGCGCCACTCCTCGTACGCCTCGTCGGCCGCGGCGGCCGCCGCGTCGATGTCCTCGGGCGTGCCGCGTCGGAACGTCCCCAGCGACTCGCCCGTGGCGGGGTTCGTGCTCTCGAACGTCTCGTCGCCGGTTCCGTCCGTCCACTCGCCGTCGATATAGTGCCGATATTCGTCCTGCGCCATATGACTCTAGAGTCACAACTAGGATTAATAACCCCGGACCCTCCCATGGAAGGGACGTGGCCGGGTCGGTGCGTCAACCCACACCCGAGTGACCACAGACAACATCTTACGTAGCGGCGTATTACCCGGTGTATGAGCGAGCGCACGTCAGGTGAAGGTACGCGCCTCACGCTCGACCTGTGGCATCCGAACTGCTGGGCGATAGAATCGACGAGCGAGTACGACGGCGGCATCCTCGCACACGCCATCTACGACGCCCCCACCGCGGGCGTCGAGCGGTCGAACGGACTGTTCACCGCCTACGGCGAGTCGCTCGACGAGGTCGAAACGCTCCTCGACGTTATCGCCGACTCGGACCTTACCGGCGAAGTGTTGGAACTGCAAGAGCGGTTCGACTCCCGCGGGAAGCACGTCGCGCCCGGCCCGGTCGCCCGCGAGTTCTTCTTGGAGTACGACCCGAGCGACATGATGTGTCCGGAGCTACTCAAGCAGGGCTTCGTCCACAGCGCCCCCACGCAGATAGAAAACGGCCGGGAGCGGTGGGAAGTCTGGTTCGCGGGCGCGAGAGAAGAGATTCAGCCTCGCATCGAGACCGTCATGGACGAGACCGGAGCCGAGATTCGCGTCGCCTCCATCTCCACGTCCGAGGGCGCGGAACCGGAGCGCAGTCGGCGGCTCGACACGCTCACCCGAAGCCAGCGGCAGGCGTTCGAACTCGCGCGCGAGGAAGGCTACTACCGCTGGCCCCGTGAGGTATCCACCCGCGAACTCGCCGCCGAGATGGACATCTCGAAGACGACGCTGCTCGAACACCTCCGAAAGGCGGAATCGAAACTGCTCGACCCGCAGTAGCACGGGACGAGTCGGGGGCCCTGTCCCGACTCAGATGCCGGCGACGGCGCGGAGCGCGAACAGCGCGTTCGATTTCCGCTCGCGGACGCGCCGGTAGAAGTAGGAGAACCACTTGTCCCCGTAGGGGACGTACTGCCACATCTCGATATCGGCGTCGGCGAGGTCGCGCTGGCCGTCCTCGCGCACGCCCATGAGCATCTGCACCTCGTAGGGCGTCCCGTACTGTTCGTGGAGGTGTCGGGCGTGCGCGATCATGTGCGGGTCGTGACTGCCGACCGCGACGCCGTCGTCGAACTCGGTGAACATGTATTCGAGGAGCTCTTCGTACACCTCGTCCACCTTCGACTTCTCCTTGTACGCGATGGACGCCGGTTCGTTGTACGCGCCCTTGACGAGGCGGACCTTCCCGGGGACCTCGGCGAGGCGTTCGAGGTCCTCGCGCGTGCGTTTCAGGTTCGCCTGCACGCAGACGCCGACGTTCCCGCCCGTCCGGTGACCCAAGTCGTCGACGGCGTCGAGGGTCACGTCGGTCGTCTCGTGGTCCTCCATGTCGACCCAGACGAACACGTCCTCGGCGTCCGCGGCGTCGACGATGCGGTCGAGGTTCTCCCGGAACGCGTGGTCGCCGATGTCGAGGCCGATCTGTGAGGGTTTCACCGAGACGCACCCGTCGAGGTTCGTCGCGCCCAGTTGGCGGACGAGGTCGACGTACGCGTCGGCGTCGGCGTCGGCGTCGGCTCGGTCGGTGTAGTGCTCGCCGAGCAGGTTCAGTATCCCCGCGATGCCGTCGCGGTTCAGCGACTCGACGTGCGAGACCGCCCCGTCGGCCGTCTCACCCGCCACGAAGTTGTTCGCGATGGGGGGTATCATGTCCCGCTATTGTGAGACACATACCCTAAAGAGAGACCCTACCAAATAATTCTGAAAAATATTACTGAAATAATCCCCGGACGCTCGTTTCGTCCGGCGGGTTTCGGGCTCCCGACCATGGACGGTTACAGGTATATTTACGATAATTGGAGAGCATAGCTTGTTATGTCACCACACGACATGGACCGCAGAACGCTGCTGAAGCTGTCGGGACTCTCACTTGTCGGGGCGACCGCCGGTTGTCTCGAAGGCGAAGACGAGGGCACGGCCACGGCCACGACGACTGAGGAGAGTGGCGGTGGCGGCGGTGAGGAGACCACCACGACGACCGAGGAAAGCGGTGGCAGCGGCGAGTCGTACACCATCGGCATGGTCGACTCGCTCACCGGGTCGCTCGCGCCCTACGGCGAGCGCAACACCCGCGGCCGCGAACTCGCACTCGCCGCCATCAACGAGGCAGGCATCGGCTCCGAGGGGGCGTCGCTAAGAATCTCCGTCGAGGACGACGAGAGTACGAACCAAGGCGGGGTCAACGGCGCGCAGAAGCTCGTCAACCAGGACGGCGTGCCGCTCCTCATCGGCTCTGTCGGCTCGGGCGTCTCCATCGCCATCCACGACAGCGTCACCAACGACGCCGGCGTCGTCCAAATCAGCCAGAACAGCACGAGCCCCGAACTCACGTCGCGGCCGAACCTGCTCCGCATGAGCCCCTCGGGGGCCGCAAAGGGGCAGGCGCTCGCCAATCTCGTCAACGACGACGGCCACGACACCGTCGCCGTCACGTGGATCAACAACGACTACGGGACTGGCCTCTCGGACGTGTTCGCCGAGACGTTCGAGTCCGACCTCGGCGGCACCGTCGCCTACAACGAGCCCCACGACCAGGGGCAGTCGTCGTACAGCGGCATCCTCACCGAGATGGCCTCGACGGACGCCTCCGCGTGGGTGTTCATCACGTACGCCAACGAGTACACCGTCATGGTCAACGAGGGGTTCGACCAGGGTTACAACACGGCCGTCGACTACTACGGCGCGGAGTCCACCGTCGCCGACTCAATCATCGAAAACACGCCCGCGGGGAGCATGGACGGCATGAAGGGTATCACCGAGAGCGCCCCGCAGGACCAGGAGAACTACCAGAACTTCGTCTCCGCGTTCGAAGAGAACTACGACGCGACGCCGACGGTCTGGTCGGCGTACGCCTACGACGCCGTCACGGTGGCGGCGCTCGCCATCGAGGCGGCCGACGAGTTCTCCGGCGAGGCCCTCGCGTCCGTCGTCCGCGACGTGACCCGTCCCGAGGGCGAGGAGGTCTTCAACTTCGAGGAGGCCGCGGCCGTCCTCCGCGACGGCGGCTCGCCGAGCGACATCAACTATCAGGGCGTCAGCGGGCCTGTCGACCTCGACGAGAACGGCGACCCGCCGGGCTACTACCAGATTTACAGCGTCCAGGACCACGAGTACGTGTTCGGCGACTACATCACGAGCTAACCATGCACGCACGGAACGGACGCCGACCGACCGACTGGAGGGTTCCGGAGCCGTGATACCGCTCCAAATCAGCCCCTTCCAGTACGTCGCCAACGGCGTGGTGTTTTCGAGCATCATCGTCCTCGCGGCCATCGGGCTGTCGCTCGTCTACAGCATCGCGGACTTCGCGAACTTCGCCCACGGCGACCTCATGACCGTGGGGGCGTTCTCCGCGCTGTTCTCGGTCGGGTTCCTCCGGCCGATGCTGGGCGACGCGGGCGTGTTCGGCCTGCCGCTTTGGTTCTTCCTCGCGCTCGCGTTCGGCATGGGGGCGGCGGCGGTCATCTCCGTCATCACCGACCGCGCCATCTACCAACCGGTGAAGGGGTCCGACTCTATCGGCCTGCTCATCTCCAGCATCGGGGTCGCGCTCGTCTATCGGGCGCTCGTCTTCCTGTCGTTCGGGACCGAAGCCGAGCGCTACGGCGTCCCCAGACAGGGACCGATTCCGTGGGTCCGCGAGACGCTCGGTATCGCGGTCACCCCGCGTAACCTCGTCGTCGTGACGCTCACCATCGTGCTCGTGACCGCGCTGCACCTGACGCTGACGCGGACGACGCTCGGCCGGAAGATGCGTGCGACCGCCGACAACGCGGACCTCGCGCGGGTCAGCGGGATTCGGACCAGCGAGGTCATCCTCGCCATGTGGCTCATCGGCGGCGCGCTCGCCGCGGCCGGCGGCGTCTTCCTCGGATTAGAGGAACTCGTCCGCCCGCGCATGGGCTTCGACATCCTGCTCATCGTCTTCGCCGCGGTCATCCTCGGCGGCATCGGTTCCGTCTACGGCGCGATGCTCGGCGGCCTCGTCATCGGGATGGTCCACGAGCTGGTTCCGCTTTTCAACCAGTGGGGCATCATCCCGGTCGGCTCGCGGTACGCCGCGGCCGTCGCGTTCGTCATCATGGTCGCCATCCTGCTCGTTCGCCCGAGCGGAATCGCGGGTGATAGCGGATGAGCGCAGTCTCTTCGTGGGTGAGCGAGACCCTCATCCGCGACGCGACCGAGCGACGCATCTTCGCCACGCTCGGGCTCATCACGGTGCTACTCCTCGCTGGCGTCCTCACCGGCGTCATCGGACCGCGGTTCCTCCTGTTCCAAATCGCGCTCGTCGGGATGTACGCCCTGCTCTCGCTCGGACTCAACGTCCAGTGGGGCTACGCCGGGCTCATCAACTTCTCCGTCGCCGCATTCTGGGGCATCGGCGCCTACTGCGCCGCGCTGTTGACCGCGCCGAACTCCCCGCTCGGACTCGGACTCCACCCGGTGTTCGGGTTCCTCGCGGCAATCGTCGTGAGCGCGTTCATCGCGGTGCTCATCGGTATCCCGACGCTGCGCCTGCGCGAGGACTACCTCGCCATCGCCAGCCTCGGACTGGCCGAGGTTATCCGCGCCATCATCCTCAACGAGCGCCAGTGGACCGCCGGTTCGAGCGGTATCAGCGGCATCCCGAACCTCATGTCGTGGCTCCCGCTGACAGACGCCGCGACGACGGCCGCAATCGTGGTCGTCCTCATCGCGGTCGTCTACCTGTTCCTCCGGCGCGTCCACCGGTCGCCGTGGGGGCGCGTCCTCCGGACCATCCGGTCCGACGAGGACCTCGCGAAGGCGCTCGGTAAAAACACCTACCAGTTCAAGATGCAGGCGTTCGTCATCGGCTCGGTCATCATGGCCATCGCCGGGGCGTTCTACGCGCACTTGAACCTCTACATCGACCCCTCCGACCTCGTCCCCCTGACGACGTTCTACATCTGGATCGCCGTCATCCTCGGCGGGACCGGGTCGAACCGCGGAGCGGTCGTCGGCGCGGCCGTCGTCATCGCCATCCGCGAGGGGACCCGCTTCCTCAACGACATCGGGTTCATCCAGACGCTCGGCATCGACTTGGCTCCGCTGCGACTGCTGTTCGTCGGCGGGCTCATCATCCTCATCATGCGCTTCCGGCAGGACGGACTCCTTCCACCGAAGGACGAACTCATCTGGCCGGCGGCGCGCGACGAGAGCAGTACCGGCGGCGCGTCACCGTCGGGTGCCGTCCCGGACGGCGGCACCGCCTCGAACGGGGGTGACGACAGATGAACGACGGCGCGTACGAGGGTGCCCACCTCGGCAAGGACGACGTCGTCCTGAAGACGACCGACCTGGAGAAGGCGTTCGGCGGCCTCGTCGCCACCGACGGCGTCTCCATCGAGGTCGAACGCGGGACCATTACCGGAATGATCGGGCCGAACGGCGCGGGCAAGTCCACGCTGTTCAACCTCATCTCCGGCTTCTACGAGAACGACGCCGGCCACGTCACCGTCAACGGCGAGGACGTGACCGGCCTCGAACCGCACGAGCGCGCCCGAAAGGGACTCGTTCGGACCTTCCAGACGCCCCGTCGACTGGAGGGGATGTCCGTCCGCGAGGCGATGCTCGTCGGCCCCGGCCCGCAGAAAGGCGAGTCCATCTTCTCGCTTTTCTTCTCCGGCTCCGACGTGACCGAAGAGGAGCGGGCGAACATCGAACAGACGCGCGAGTTGCTCGAACGGTTCGAAATCGGGCACCTCATCGACCAGCCATCGACCGACCTCTCCGGCGGGCAGATGAAGCTCGTCGAGCTTGCGCGGGCGTTCACGACGGACCCCGACATCCTGCTTTTGGACGAGCCGGTCGCCGGCGTCAACCCGACGCTCGCAAACGACATCAAGCGGTTCATCCGCGAACTCAACGAGGAGGGCCAGACCTTCCTCATCATCGAACACGACATGCCGTTTATCATGGACCTCGCAGACCCCATCATCGTTCTCGACCAAGGGAAGGTGCTCATGGAGGGCTCGCCGGACGAAGTCCGCTCTGACGACCGCGTCATCGAGGCGTACCTCGGGGGGGCCGGCCCATGACCGAGCGCGCACTCGACGTCGCCGGCGTCGACAGCGGCTACGGCGAGGTGCAGGTCCTCCGCGACCTGACGCTCCACCTCGAATCGGACGAAATCGTCTGCATCATCGGCCCGAACGGCGCGGGGAAGTCGACCGTTCTCAAGACGGTGTTCGGCCTCCTCAAGCCGTGGACCGGCTCGGTCGAACTGAGTGGGCAGGACATCACCGGCGAGGAGCCGGAGGACCTCGTCCGCGTCGGGATGGGCTACGTCCCGCAGGTAGACAACGTCTTTTCCTCTCTCACCATCGACGAGAACCTCAAGATGGGCGGCGTCGCCCGCTCCGGGGGCCTTCAGGCCCGAATCGACGAGCTGTACGACCAGTTCTCGATTCTCGACGAGAAGCGCTCGGCGAAGGCGCGGACGCTCTCGGGCGGCCAGCGGCAGGTGCTCGCGTTCGCCCGCGCGCTCGTGATGGAGCCCGAAGTGCTCCTCATCGACGAGCCCTCGGCGGGCCTCGCGCCCAACATCGTCGAGTCGGTGTTCGAGGACGTGAAGAAGGTGAACGAACTCGGGACGGCGGTCCTGATGGTCGAGCAGAACGCCCGCGAGGGGCTCGGCATCTCCGACCGCGGCTACGTCCTCGACCAGGGGACCGTCGCCTACGAGGGCGACGCCGACGGCCTCCTCGACGACCCCGAAGTCTCGCGGCTCTACATGGGCGGCGCGGACTACGAGGGCGTCGAAGGTAAGTAACTCACGAGCCGCGGGGGCGACCCGCGGCCGAACGCTCCCAGAACCGCGTTCCGCCCGCGGCCCCTCGCCGTTGTCGGCGAGATAGGGTTTCAATCGGGCGGAATTTGGGACATCGCTTATTCTTCGGGTGGCCCGACCACCGGTATGCGACTCACGAGACGACGAGCGCTTGCCGCTGTGACTGCCGGAATCGGACTGCTCGCCGGCTGTACGGGCGGTGACCAGACGGAGCTGCCGAGCGAGGAGACGGAGTCGCCCCCGACCGAAACCCCGGCGTCGTCTCCGAGTTCAACGGCGACGGCGACACCAACACCAACACCGACAGCGACGCCGACGCCGACGACCGAATCACCGGATTCGACGACCGAACCGGCGTCAGGCGATGCGTCCGGCTCGCTCGTCGTCATGGGGGGTGTCGCCTTCTCACCGATGCGGCTCTCGGTCGAGTCGGGGACGACGGTCACGTGGGAAAACGGGGAGGCGCTTCAACACAACGTCCGCGCGGCGACCTTCGACGACGCGGCGGCCGACTGGTCGTTTCAGTCCGAGACGGTCGGTCGCGGCGGACGGGTCACCTACCGCTTTGACGACCCCGGCGTCTACCAGTACGACTGCGGCATCCACGGCTCGACGGCGATGTGTGGAGTCGTCGTGGTCGGCGACGCGAGCTACGACGGGACGCTCCCCTGCGAGTGAGTCGGGGGTCGTAGAGACACAGAGAACTGGAGACAGCTACGCCGCGTGCTTTTCTATCTCGCCTTTGAGCGACGCGGCGTCGAAGTCGTGGTCGGGCCGGATGTTGACGAAGTCGAGGAAGTCGACGGCGTCCAAGAGCGCCTCGACCTCGTAGGAGTCGAGCGCCGCGGCGACGGCCTCCTTGGGACCGACGAGCGGTTCGAGCGCCGCCAGACCGCAGGCGAGGTCGTACGCCCGGGCGTCGCGCATCCCCTCGTCGTTGACGTTCGTCGCGTCGATGAAGTAGATGCCGTCCTCCCGGACGAGGACGTTCTCGGCTCTGAGGTCGCCGTGGGCGAGGTGGTTGTCGTGCATCTCCGCGAGCGCCGCGAACAGCTCGGGGGCGAGCCGTTCGACTTCCTCCCGCGGGGCGGTGTCGAGGGTGTGGAAGTTCGGCAGGTATTCGAGGACGAGCACGCCGAGGCCGTCCACCTCGAACGCCTCGACCGGCGCGGGCGCTTGCAGGCCGATGTTCCGGAGTCGCTTCGTCGCTTCGAGTTCGTGTTCGGCCATCTCTAACGGCGTCCCGAAGTGGCCGAAAAAGCCCTCCGTCCCGCTGGAGAACGCGCCGAGGTTCCGCCCGGTCGTGAAGACGGCGTGGACGAGCGAGTTCTGTTTGGAGATGACTTTCACGAACCACTCGTCGTCGACGACCATCGGGGTCGAAAGCCAGTTGTCCGCCTCGAGAAATCGGATGTGGAGGGTGTCGCGGTCGTATCGCCGGGCGAGTTCGCGGGCGACCGTCTCCAGACGCGGCCACCCGAGGCGGCCGCGGACGAGCCGACGGAGGTCCATGCACCCCCGTAAGACGAGGGGCGGCTTAACCTCGTGGGCCTACGACGATTCCTGTCGGACGGTCAACACGGGCGCGTCGGAGCCGCGGACGACCCGCTCGGCGACGCTGCCGATGAGATAGCGGTCGATGCCGCTGCGGCCGTGGGTCCCCATCACGACGAGGTCGATGTCCCGCTCGTCGGCGTGGCGGATAATCTCGCTCGCGGGGGTGCCCTCGGTGACGACGGTTTCGACCTCGACACCGGCCTCGCGGGCCCTCTCGGCGACGCGGTCTAACACCTGCTCGCCGCTTTCGAGAAGCGCCTCGCGGACCCGTTCGAGCGAGAGTGCGGGCGCGGCGTAGCCGACCTCGCGCACGTCGGCGACGTAGAGCGCCACGAGCGTCGCGTCGTAGGTGCGGGCGTGCTCGATGGCGTGGTCCAAGGCGGCGTCCGCGCAGTCGCTGCCGTCGGTCGGAAAGAGGATGTGAGAGTACATACGAGAACGTCGGACCGCGGCGCAAAAAGACCCGGACGCCTATTCCCACGCGGTGGGAGCGGACGAGTCGAGAATGGTCGGTCCGAAAGCGGTCGGCCGCCTCCACTTCGCCGCCCGCGACGACCCAATCCTTCATGGTCGTTCGATTAGTTTATGTCCGCCACGAGGATAGTTGGTCGCATGGACTTCGACATCCCGGCCGAACACCGGATGATTCGTGACACCGTCCGCGAGTTCTGCGAGGAAGAAATCGCGCCCATCGCGCAGGACATCGAGGACGAACACCGGTTCCCCGCGGAGATATTCGACCAGTTGGCCGAGCTGGACGTGATGGGCGTCCCCATCGACGAGGCGTACGGCGGTCTCGGCGGCGACCAGCTGATGTACGCCCTCGTCGTGGAGGAACTCGGTCGCGTCTCGGGCGGTATCGGCCTGTCGTACGCCGCCCACGTCAGCCTCGCGTCGAAGCCCATCGAGCTGTTCGGCACCGACGAGCAGAAGGAACGCTGGCTCACGCCGCTCGCGACCGGCGAGTACCTCGGCGGCTGGGCGCTGACCGAACCCGGTTCCGGAAGCGACGCCAGCGACATGGACACCGTCGCAGAGCGGGACGGCGACGGCTACGTCATCAACGGAACGAAGCAGTTCATCACGAACGCGAGCGTCGCCGGCTCGGTCCTCGTAAAGGCCGTCACAGACCCCGGCGCGGGCTACGACGGTATCTCGACGTTCATCGTCGACCCAGAGAACGACGACGGCTTCGAGGTGACGACCGAGTGGGACAAGATGGGCCTCAACTGCTCGCCGACCTGCGAGCTTTCCTTCGACGACTGCTGGGTGCCGGAAGACCGACTCCTCGGCGAGGAGGGCGAGGGCTGGAAGCAGACCATGAAGACGCTCGACGGCGGGCGCATCTCCATCGCGGCGCTCTCGGTGGGACTCGCCGAGGGCGCGTACGGCCACGCGAAATCGTACGCCCAAGAGCGCGAGCAGTTCGACCGGCCGATTTCGAAGTTCGATGCCATCCGCGACAAACTCGTCTCGATGCACCGTAAGACCGAGCGCGCGCGACTGCTCACCCACAAGGCGGCGACGCGATACGACGCCGGCGAGCGGGTCAGCCGGGAGTCTGCGCTGGCGAAACTCGACGCCTCGGAGGCCGCCCGCGAGGTCGCCGAAGACGCGGTGCAGGTGCTCGGCGGCTACGGATACACGACCGACTTCGCCCCCCAGCGGTTCTACCGCGACGCGAAGCTCATGGAAATCGGCGAGGGGACGAGCGAGATTCAACACCTCATCATCGGTCGCGAACTCGGACTCTAGGGACTCGTCGAAGCCGACTTTTCTCACTCCGAATCGGCCATCACCGACAGCCGGGCGACGTACGAGAAACTGCGGACGTGGTCCTCTTTGGTCGGCGCGTCCTCGAAGTCCGAAGGAACGGTAAAGGAGACGACGCGCTCGCGAATCGCGTCGTGGGGGTCGTCGCCGATCCAGCCGATATCGCGGTAGTACGACGCCATCTCCAGCGCGCCGCGGCCGCCCAATCGTTCGACGAGGTGGACACACCATTCGAGAAGTACCCGCTCGGCCCGCGGCGTCCGCGGAATCTCGTCGAGAAACGGCTCGCCGTCCGACGTGACCGCCGCGGTCGTCGCGAGGAGGCGCTCGTGGGCAACGTCGCTCCACGTCCGATTCGTCGGCGCGTCGACCCAGTCGAACGACCGGTCGCTGGTGTCCCGACGGGGTCTGGGTCCGCTCGGGTCTTCGGCGACGTTGGGACGACGTGACTCGCGCGGCATCTATCCCTGCGTGTGCGTCCATCCGAATTAAGCGTTCGGGCGAACGTCTGAATCTCGACAGTTCTGCGCCGCGCGCGAATCGCCAGCAGTCTCTGTGATGTTATCTCTGATAATGTGACCGACTATCCGGAGAATGATGGCCTTGTTGAAGCGTGAGAGCTGCTCGAACCGGCCGCTTGCCTTTCGAACGGGACTGAGTATCATCGTTGATAGAGGGGGCGAACTGCTTAAGTTCAGAAACGGATACACGTTTGATATCGCTCCGATGTGACACTCATCGGAAATAACCGTTCCAGAGGCTCATAGATGCGCACCACGACCAACCCATGACCAGCGTTGGGCAGTTCCCGTACGCGTACGCGCTGTTCGCCGCGGGCATCCTCGCGGGGGTCGTGACGCTCGTCGTCCTCGGTCGGTTCCGACTCTACTCTCGGCGGGTCCGCCTCCCGTTCGCGCTCCTGACGCTCTCCGGGAGTATCTGGGCCACCGCGTACGGCTTCGCCTTTCTCGCGGTGACGCCGGGAGCCGAGTTGTTCTACGCCTATATAGCCTGGGCTGGCGCGGCTGTGGTCCCCACGATATGGCTCATCTTCGCCCTCGTCTACGCCGGCGAGGACCAACTGCTCACCACACAGATGGTCGGCTTCCTCGCCATCGAGCCCGCCGTCGCAATCGCCCTCGCGCTGACGAACCACTCTCACGGACTTCTCGGATCCTCGCTCGAACTCTGGGTGGCCACTGCACCGGACAACTCCGGCGGAACCGGTCTGCACCATCTCGTCCCGCTCGGTCCGGAGCTCCCCTTTGTCGTACACGTGATTTACGGCTCCGGCGTCGCCCTCACCGGGCTGACCGTCATCGGAAAGACGTACCTCCGGAGTTCGAGCATCCATCGACGACAGGCCGGGTTCCTCGTCGTCGCCGGCCTCATACCCCTCGCCGCACTCGCCGGTGAGTTCTTTTTCCCGATTCGAATCAACCCGGTCCCCCTCTCTATCGGCGTCAGCTCGGTCGTCGTGCTCTGGGCACTGTTCAGACACCAGCTGTTCGACATCACACCTATCGCCCGCGACGCGATTCTCTCGGAGATGCGGGACGCAGTCGTCGTCCTCGACGAACAGGACCGAATCGTCGAATCGAACGGTGCCGCCTCGGAGCTACTCGAGCGACCGGTCGACGAGTGCATCGGTGAGCCGGTCCTCGAAAGCGTTCGCGTTCCGGCCGAGGTTCGGACGGTCCTGGAGGGTCGAGACAGGGCTGAGGCGGTCGTCGAAGACGGAGGCACCTGCCGTTACTTCGAGATCCGTTCCGAAGTAGTCGGCGACCAGACGCACGACCGCGCGCTCTTGCTCGTCTTCTACGACGTGACGGAGCGCCGGCACACCGAAGAGGAGTTCCGCGCGCTCATCGAGAACTCCCGGGACGTCATCACCGTCCTCGACGAGGACGGCGAACGGACCTACACGAGTCCCTCGATGACCGAGGTTCTCGGCTATCAGACCGACGCGCTCGTCGGCGAATCGGTGCTCGACCTCGTCCACCCCGAAGACAGAGACCGGGTCGCCGGCTGTCTCGACGAGGTGATCTCCGGCGACTCTCCCGTGCGCTCGGAGTTCAGAATCCGCCACAAGAACGGCATGTGGCGGCGGTTCGAGACGGTCGGCGTGAATCTCCTCGATGACCCCGCCGTCGACGGCGTCGTGTTGAACTCGCGGGACGTGACCAGTCGCCATCGCTACGAACAGCGCCTCCGGGTGCTGAATCGCGTCCTTCGACACGACCTCAGAAACGACATGAACGTCATCCTCGGCCACGCGGACCTCCTCCTCGACGAGCGCATCCCCGCCGAGTCGAAAGACCACGCCCGAACGATAAAGCGGAAGGCGTCGTCGCTGGTCGAACTCGGCGAGCAGACTCGCCACATCGACACGACGCTGACCCGCGGGTCGTCCGGAATCGAACCCGTCGAGGTCGTCGAGCGCATCGAGGCGCAGTTGGACGACATCGAGTCCGATTACCCCCGAGGCCATCGTCCACCGGACGCCTCCCCGACGAGGTGTGGGTCTCCGCGGACGACCTCATCGAATCGGCCATCAAACACC
This sequence comes from Haloferax sp. ATB1, assembly GCF_000730175.1. Classification (NCBI taxonomy): domain Archaea; kingdom Methanobacteriati; phylum Methanobacteriota; class Halobacteria; order Halobacteriales; family Haloferacaceae; genus Haloferax; species Haloferax sp. ATB1. The sequence goes on from NZ_JPES01000099.1 coordinate 20,986, forward strand.
TCATCGACAACGCGCTCGAACACAACGACCGCGTCATTCCGGAAGTCGGCGTCACGGTCGATCGGAGCGCGACCTCGCCCGACTACGTTGAGATTCGAATCGCCGACAACGGGCCGGGCGTCCCCGACGCCGAACTCTCCGTCCTCGAATCGGGGACCGAGACGCCGCTCCAACACATCAGCGGACTCGGGCTCTGGTTGGTCCAGTGGATAATCGACCGCTCGAACGGTCAGCTTCGGTTCGCGGAGAACGACCCCAGAGGGACCATCGCAATCGTCGGCCTCCGGACCGCAGACCGAGCGGTCTCCGTCAGCGACGGCGGAACAGTGGCGACGGAGTCGGAGACGGACTGAGCTACGCAGCGACTGGCCAACTGGACGAGTCACAGAGGAAATCGAGACGACCCGAGAGCCGAGCGTTTAGGCCGCGTCGCGGAGCCGCACCGCGAGCCTGTGTGCGCCCTCGGCCGCGGCGGTCACCGGGTCGTCGGGGACGACCACGTTCACCGGGCGGTCGAGTTCCGCGGCGAGCCGCGCTTCGAGTTCCTCGACCAGTCCGGGGATGCACGCCATCCCGCCGGAGACGACGAGTGGGCGAGCGCGAGCGAGCTGATAGGTTTTCATGTGCGAGCTCGCCAGTCGCGAGAAGAAATCGCCGAGCTCGGAGACCACGTCGTCGAGATACTCGTCCAACGGCTCCATCACGCCCCGTTCGACGGTGAACTCGTGTGCGCCCTCGCCCCCGCGTTCGACCGCGTCGGTGAAGGGCTCGAACCCGTCGAAGTCGGCGTGGGTCTCCTTGTACTCGCGGGCAGTGGCGGGGTCGATCGTCACTCGCCCGTCGGTCTCGGCTTCGACCGCCTCGGCGATGCGCCGGTCGACGTGGTCGCCGGACACCTCCGCGGAGACGAACGGAAGCAACCGCTCTCCACGTCGGTACGCGCACGCTTCGAGGTTCGTCGCGCCGAGGTTGAGGGCGACGAAGACCTCGTCGACCGCCTCGATTCCGTCGCCAAGCGCCGGAATCGACGCGCACAGGGACTCGGGGAAACCGCGCGCGAGCGCCTCACCGATGTCGCACTCGCCGACCGCGGTGCCGAAGTTCGCGAGGCCGATATCGTCGTCGACGGTCGGCATCGCGTACACGACGGCGCTGTCCGCGGGGAGGTCGTATCGCGCGCAGAGTTCGCGGACGAACCGCTCGAACGACTCGGCGTCGCGGGCGGTCGCGGGCACGCCCGAGCGGAGCATGGACTCGACTCGCTCGGGGGATTCTCGGACCGCCTCTCCGCCGTGGTGGGCGTCCTCGTCGCCGGTGAGTTCGTCTTCGCCGTCGGCCGGGCGCGAGGGGAGGTGAACCGTCCTCGCCGCGTCGCCGTCGCCGTCGCCGTCGTCGAAGGCGAGCGCCGTCCGGGCGCTCCCGAACTTGACGCCGACGGCCGTCGGCACGTCGGTCTCGTCGGACTCGGACGTCACATCAGCGTCGGTAGCGGCGGCTGCGTCGTTCGTCATGCGGTATCAACTCGGGTCGGACTCGGCGGGCGGGTGGTTCGCGCAGTCATGGTATACACTCGGTTGTCGGAAGGAGAGACCGTATTCGAGACCCGTCGGTCGGCGTCACACCATCGAGGAGAGACGTGCGACGTAGACCAGACTCAGCAGGTGGTCGTCGACGTCGAGGTCGGTCGGTTCGTCGACATCAGCAGAGAAGCCGAGGAGGTAGTCCCGGAGCGTCTCCTCGACGTCGGGCGTGACCCAGTCGACCGTCTGATAGTACCGGAGGGCGTCCATCGCCCGCTTGAACCCGCCCTTGAGGACGAGGAACTCGAGCCAGTCGAAGACGACGCGCTCAGCGCCGTATTTGTCCGGAAGCGAGCGGAGGTACGGCTTTTCGACGCCGTCTTCCTCGCCGCGAGACTGGTGGACGAGCAGGTGTTCGAGCTGGCTCGACCGGAGCGCCTCGGACGCCTCCTGTCGGCTCCGGTCGAAAAGCGGGTTGTCGAACCGGAAGGGGCTCCGGTCGTCGAAGCGGCCGTCATCGAAGCGGCCGTCATCGAAGCGGCCGTCGTCGAATCTCCGGTCGTCGAAGCGGCCGTCGCCGTTCCGTCTGGGTCGTGGAGCGTCACGCGCGATACGTCGAAGTTCGTCTGGGTCGTATTCGTCCGGGTCCAAGTACATGGGTCACCTCGTTCAGGACGGCACGATTCCCCCCAAGTCCCCCGACTCAGGGCGGCGGAGAGCGCAGAGCGCTGTCCGTGGTGTCACACGCGATATCGTACCGTTTCGGTGAAAGCATTCGAAGGAGGCGACATAAATCTATTCGAGTCGATATCAGAACTGATATTTCGGGTCAAACACCGAACCGTCGAGGTCAGTATCGTTGGCGACCCGGCTCGGCGGTCGCGGTCGGGGGTCGACGTGTTCACTCCGGTCGAGAGTCTCGTCGAAGTTCGGCAAAAACAGCGCTCAGAGGACGTGGTTGCCGCTTTTTGCGCTCCGAACGCGGAGGTCGCCGGTCTCGCTGTCGAGTTCCAACGACCGGCCGTGGGAGCCGCCGACGTCCTCGGCGACGACGTCGATGCCGAACCCGTCGAGCGTCGTTCGCGTCGCGGCGACGTTTCTGTCGCCGATACTGCCGTCACCGTCAGCCGAGGTGAAGTCGAACATGGTGCTTCCCCCAGCGATTTTCGCGACGACGCGGTCGATGTCCGCGCCGGCGGCTCGCATCTCCGAGAGCAGGAGTTCGATGCCGGTGTCGACGAACTTCGCCGGCTCGCTGTCGTCGTCCGCCTCCGGGAGCATCGCGTGTGCGAGACCGGAGACGCGGGTCTCGGGGTCGTACAACGCGACGCCGATACAGGAGCCGAGACCGCTCGTGGTCAGCGTGCTCTCGTCGCCGGAGACGGCGTAGTCGGCGATTCCGACCTTGATTCGACCGGAGCGGGCCGCGGGCGTGTCCGTGGTGTATACTTGCATTGCTGAGGTGCCTCTACGGAGGGTTCACGCGGCGGGCGAGAGTTGCTTGAGCGCCTTGCGCAGTTCCGTCTCGTCGGGGAGCGCGTAGATGTCGCAGGTGAATTCGTCGTCGTCCGTCCGGATGGTCGAATCGATGAGGAACGCGTACTCCTGAGACTGCGCGAGGTCGGTCGCGAGCGGATCGATGATGGCCGACCCGATGTCGTGGACGTGCTTCGGCGGCGAGATGTCGATAGTCGTCTCGAGCGCGTTGGCCCAGCCGTCGAGGAAGCCGGAGGTCGTGATGTTGCCGATTTCCTGAATCGCGCTCTGGCGCATCGCCTCGTCGCCTTCCATGCCCGGCAGAAGGCTGCTCGCGATGTTCTCGGCCGACGGCTCGTCGAAGAGGATGGCGATGTACCCGCTCGGCGTCCCGCTGAACTCCAACACGACGCCACGGCGGACCGCGTCGGTCAGAGACATGGGAACGCCCTCGATGGGGACGAAGCTCAGCCGGCTCACCTCGACGGTCGTGTCGATACCCGTCATCGCCGTGATGTCCTCGGACGCCTGATTCGCACCGTCGTTTATCATCTCGGAGAAGGCGGCGAACGACTCGACCGGGAGCGCGCCGTCCTCGCCGCTCGCCTCGACGATGGTCTCGATGGACGAGGCGGTCGGCACCATGTACAGGTCGAACTCGATGGCGTTGTCAGCGGCCTCCAACTGGTTACGGAAGACGAGGACGTGTTCGTCGTCGCCGCCGTTCTCGAAGCCCTCGGCGTCGACGTGGTCGAGCGGGCCGTCGTTCTCGTCGTCGACGTAGGTCGCGTCGTGATGTCGACGGTGGTATCGAGGTAGTCGGCCCAACCGTCGATGAAGCCGCCGAGCATGATGTTCGCGACCTCTTTGAGGCTACTCTCGGCGAGTTCTCCATCGGCGTCGGTGGCGTCGATACCCGGCATCAGCGCGTCGACCAAGCGCTCTGCGGACTCCGGCGAGAACGCCAACACGGTGTGGCCGTCTAAGCCGCCCGAAAAGCCGATGTGGACGCTCACGAGGTCGCGTTCGGCGAACTCGTTTTCGACGTCCGCCTTCGTCCCGAGTTCCACCTTGGTGACGTTGACGTACGTGTCGATGCCGGCGAGCGTGGTCAGCGAACCCGCGGCTTTCTCCGCGCCCGAGTGGGCGAGCCGACTGAACGTGCGAAGCGACCGGACGTCGAGATTCATGCCTCTGCCTGAATCACGTCGGCGATAGCCTGGAGCACGTTCGGCTTCTGGAACGGTTTCGTGATGTAGCCGTCTGCCCCCGCTTCGACCGCTTCGCGCATCTTCTCTTCCTGTCCGACCGACGTGCACATGATGACCGATGCGCTGGCGTCGAGCGACTTGATTTCGGACGTCGCTTCGATGCCGTTTCGAATCGGCATCACGACGTCCATCGTGACGACATCGGGTTCGAGTTCGCGGTAGAGTTCCACCGCTTCGACCCCGTTTTCGGCCTCGCCGACGACTTCGTGTTCACCCTCGAGGAGCTGTTTGAGGAGGTTCCGCATGAACGCAGAATCGTCCACGACCAGTACCTTGCTTGCCATACCTCCAGATTTCCGAAAATCACACCATAAACCCTTCCTCCCCATTATCAAGGATGATACGGAATCAGACGGGCGATTCGCCCGCGTCACATCGTGTCGACCGAGGATTCGGGAACTCCAGTGTCCGAACCGGGACCTGTCACCGGCGCATCATCGTCGACGCGGCGGGAACGAAGCGCCGGTCTCTTCGACGGCGTCGAGGAGGTCACCGATACTGTCGTCGCGGTCGAGTCCGTTCGCGGTCGCGAGCGCCTCGACGGCCCGACCGGGATAGGTGACCTGTACCTCCGAGGCTAAAAGCAGGATGCCGAGCACCTCGTCGGGCGGCGTGTCGGGGCTGCCGACAGCGTCGGCGTACCACGAGAGAAACGAGTTGACGACCTCGGTCACGTCGTCGGAGACGGTCTCGTGACGGGTTACCTCGCCATCGACGAGAGCAGTGGTGACGAGCGCGTGGTCCGCGCTGACAGCCCCGACGCGCTCTGCGAGCAGCCGGCGGGCGAGCACGGCCCGTTTTTTCGGGTCTCTCGGGAGGACGAGTTCGGGAGTCGACGCGTCTTTGTCGCGCTCCCCGTCTTCGGTTTCGTCCTCGGAACCGGGCGGTGTGTCGGCCGCCGCGTCGGACGCTTGCCGCCCGTCGTCGTCGGCGTCGTCGATCGGTGCGGGCGGCCTGTTTTCTCCCGTCGAGATGACGTACCGGCCCGTGTCGAGCGCCGCGACGTGCTCGTCGCGGCTGATATCGAGGTCGTCCGGCCCGACGACTCCCTGTTCTCGCGGGTGAGCGGGAGGACGCTCGTCATCGTCGTCCATCGGCGGATGCTCGGCGCCGTGGCATATAATCCCATCGTCACCTGGCGCTCGAGACTCACTACTATGACTGAGAACGTGGCAGAGAGACAACCAACACATTGACAAGCGGTGCGTTCCGATAAATTTCCATCTATGGAGTCTGACAGGACCCTCTCCGCACTGGGGAACGAATACAACCCTGACATCCTCCGTGCCGCGGACGAACCCCACTCGGCACAGGAGTTCAGCGAGATGTTGGATATCCCCATCGCGACCTGTTATCGCCGAATCGAGGAACTGACGGCAGCGGGCCTCCTCGAACTTCACGACCGGGTTCTCTCCGATGAGCACCGACGAACGAACGTCTACCGCCGCGAAGTCGACGAAATCGTCGTCCGGTTCGAAGGCGACGACTACACGGTCAGCGTGACCGAGCGTCCAGAGGTGAAGAACAAACTCGACGACGTGTGGCGGAAGATTACGCAGGACTGAACCGCTCCGACTCCGGACTCTTTTCTTACGTTTTCTGAGGTAAGCGTCGACTAGCCTCTCGCGTGAGCGTGCGAAGAATTTTACTTATCGACGTACCGACCATCAGATATCAGTCTTGATATTGAGGGCCGTAGCGTTATGTAGCACCTCTCCAAGTTGACGAGTGACGGTTCCCCGCTCCCGTTGAGTGTGGGACCAAACCCACGACAACCCATGTTCGAAAACATCAAAGAAGACCGGGGTCAGGTCGGTATCGGGACCCTCATCGTCTTCATTGCGATGGTTCTGGTCGCCGCAATCGCGGCGGGCGTCCTCGTGAACACGGCTGGCTTCTTACAAGCCACCGCCGAGGACGCTGGACAGCAATCTGTGAACAAGGTCACTAACCGCGTCGACGTCGTGTCGACTCACGGTATCGTTAACGGAACGTCGACGAAGAGCGTCGACTTCGTGAACCTCACCACGCGTCTGGCAGCCGGTTCCGGTTCGGTCTCGCTGAACAATACGACGATTAAATACCTCAGCGACGACACGGCTCGGACGCTCGTCAACAACAACACGGACAACGCGGACGGCATCAACTGGTCGACCGCCGGAAACAACGAGTTCGCGGTCCGTAAGATTCAGGACGACGACACCTCGTTCCCGATTCTCAACAGTCAGACCGACCGCTTCGAGATCGTCATCAACACCTCCGTCATTGAAGGGGCAAACAAGAACGGCCTCAGCACGGGCGAATCGGTGACTCTCGAGATAACCTCGCGCAACGGTGGCACGACGCAGGTCATCCTGACGATGCCCCAGCAGCTCGCGGGCAAGGACAACAACGACCCGGTGGCGCTGTAAATGTTTAGCGAACTGTTCAACGACGAAGACAGAGGTCAGGTCGGTATCGGGACCCTCATCGTCTTCATCGCGATGGTCCTGGTCGCCGCAATCGCGGCCGGCGTGCTCGTCAACACCGCCGGCTTCCTCCAGGCAACCGCCGAGGACGCGGGCGAGCAGTCCGTGAACAAGGTCACGAACCGCGTCGAAGTCCTCAACGCGCACGGTACGGTCGGCGACTCCGAGGTCATCGACAACATGACCCTCACGATTCGTCTCGCCGCCGGCTCCTCCAGCGTCGACATGAACGAGTCGTCCATCAAGTACCTCAGCGACGACACGGTCACGACGCTGACCAACCAGTCCGACGACGGAGAGACCAACGACGTTCGTCCCTACGCGGACAGCGACGAGTTCCTGATGGACGAGGTCACCGACGACGACGGTTCGTTCGGCGTCCTCAACAGCATGAACGACCGCTACGAGGTCAAAATCAACACGTCCGCCATTGAGGGCGGAACCGGTCTCGGCACCGGCGAGCGCGTCACGCTCGAAATCACCTCGCGGACCGGCGGCACCACGCAGGTCATCATGACGATGCCCCAGCAGCTCGCCGGCAAGGAGCGGGGCGACCCGATTAAACTCTAATCGGTCTCTCGCTGCTGCGTTTTTTTATCGCGACAGAACCCCGTTAGTGCCCACAGTGGTGTTCGTCACGCGCCGAGCCGAGTTCCGTACCCCGTCTCGGAGCGAACGAGAGTGCTGAAACGCACCGAGCCAAAAGAGAAACGCGAAGCGAGTTACTCGGTCTCTTCGCCGAACCACGGCGGGGATTCGCCGACCATGGAGAACCCGGCCGCCTGCTCGTATATCTTGATGCCGCCCTGTGCGATTTCCAGCGGGAACATCGAGTTCTTGATGCTCTGCTTGCGCATCTTCGCCACCCAGACGTAGCGGTTGCTCGTCGCGCCCGCGGGGCTCTGGATGAGGTAGATGTTCCCGTCGGTCAGGAAGTTCTCGAGGCCGATGTCGGTCTCGGGGAAGATGGCCGACTGCTCGGTGGTCAGAAGCGAGGTGAGGCCGCTGTCCTTCAGGATGTCGATGAACTTCAGGAGGTACTGGCGCTGTTCTTTCTCGTCGTCAAAAAACAGCTGGAACATCGTCAGCGAGTCGAGGACGAGTCGGTCGTAGTTGGTGTCCTGGAGGTCGCCGAGGATGCGGTCGAGCGTCGTCGAGAAGTCACCGTCGCGGAGGAGCGTCCGCTTGTCGTAAACCTTGATATCTCCGGACTCGACGTACTCGTGCCAGCGGTCGAAGCCGATGGACTCGGCCGCCTCGCGGATGTCGTCTTCGGTCTCCTCGAAGGTGAGATACAGGCCGCCTTCGTCGAACTGGTCGACGCCGTTGTAGAGGTATTGGAGGCCGAGGATACTCTTTCCCGTCCCCGGGTTTCCGCTGATGAGCACCGCGGCGTTCTTGACGATACCGCCGTTCAGGATGGAATCGAGTCCTTCGACACCGGTCTTGACTAGTTCTGTCATGATTGTGTTGAAACGTGTGTTGGCTGTCGGAAGAACGTCCGTTCCGACGCCGGATAATTCTTCTTACCGCCGCTACGGCGCCGTCTGACTTTTATTACATACTTGGCCGGCGAAAATTCCGAACGTCTAAAATATCGCTACTGATAACGGGACGGGAACTTTCTTGTACCGACTTACGTACCTTGCACCAATGTTACCTGCTCCCCCGAGTCCGTCGGACCGCCCCGGCCGGTCCGCCGCTCGGCCGGGTGACAGGCCGTCGCTCGAACGAAGCGCCCCGCAAACGGTTCCGAGGTGCTCGCTGCGAGCATGATGGAGTGGCAGAACGACGAAGACACGGCTGACGCCGGGGACGAAACGGAGACGGAAGGACAACACATGTCATCAGACGATGGACTTGGATTCGAGGAGGGGATAGACGACCTCTCCGACGAGTTTGGTGACTTCGGCGACGACCTCGACGACGGATTCGACGATGACGATTTCGGCGGATTCGACGACGACAACAGCGAGGAACTCGCAGAGCTCGAAGATCGCGTCGGCGAACTCGAGAACGAAGTAAGCGCCATCTCGTCGGGGATGAACACCGTCCGCGAAGAGAACAAACAGATCGGTGAGACCGTCGAAGAGCTCGACGACACGATTCGCAAACTGCTCGACATCTACGAGATGGTCACCCGCGGCATCAACCCGTTCGTCGACGACGCCCGCGAGATGGGCGGCCTCGACGGTGGCGGCGGGTCGTTCGGTCTCTTCGAGGCGGAAGCCGAAGACGAAGAGCACCTCGACCCCGAGGTGGCGAACGCCGACGCCGAGTCGTTCTTCGACGACGACTTCGGCGAACTCGACGCCGAGGAGGGTGCGAAGGAAGCGGAACTCGCCGCGGAAGACGAACTCGTGGAAGCGGAACGCGAGAGCCCCGCGGACGTGCTCGATGACGACGACGAAGCGGTGGACGAGGCCGACGAGGCCGACGACTCGGGTGCCGCGGGCGGCGCGAGTTTCGACGACCTCAAAGAACAGTACGAGGAGGGCGGCGGCTGGGACGAAGAAGACGACGCGGAGGCGGACGAAGTAGAGGCGGACGACGCCGAAACGGACCTCGCCGACGCGGCGGTCGACCTCGAAGACGAGTTCGAAGCGGTCGCCGACGCCGACGAGGCCGACGACCCGAGCGACGAACCGTCCGAGCCCGAACACGAACCCGAGGTCGAAGACGCCGACGGTGATGTCCGCAAGACGCTCGACGAGCTAGAGGCGGAGTACGCCACCGCGGCGATGGCCAAAGACGAGCTTTCGGCCGACGACGAGGACGACTCGGCCGCCGAACCCGAGCCGTCTCCGGCGGTCGAGGAGTCCGACGCCTACCTGGCTACGCTCCCGTCGAACTACGTCTCCGAGGTGCTCGTCCTCGAATGGGTCGAACATCTCGTCGAGGTCGGCGGCGCGCTCGGTGCGTCGCGCGCGCTCCGCCAGTATCGGGAGCAGGACTGGATATCGCGCGCCGTCGAGAGCGAACTGAACGCCCACGTCGGACAGATAGCGCCGTCGGTCGCGGACGCCGACGGAGGCGAACTCCGCATCGATGACCACCAGACGAGTCTCGCGTACGTCTGCCGCCTCGCGGAGGACGTTCCGCGGGGACAACTGTACGACGAGTTAGTCGCCTACGGGAGGAGATTCGATGGGATTCGGTGTTAGTGGCTCGACCGCCGTTATCTTCCTCGGCGTTCTCGTCGCTACGGGGACGCTGTACACAGCGACGTCCAACGCGTCGGAGAACGTGCTCGAAGCGCAGGACGCCGACGCGGAGCGGGCCCTCGAACGGACGAACACGGACATCACCGTTACGAACGCGACCTACGACACGGGCAACGAGAGCCTCACGGTGAACCTGACGAACGTCGGCTCGGAGACGCTCTCGGTGAGCGAGACCACCTTGCTCGTCGACAACACGTACGTCGACGTGCCGGCGGCCAATGCGACCGTCGACGGCGACGCCGGAACCGACCTCTGGTACGCCGGCGAGAACCTCAGTCTCGTCGTCGGCGTCGACCCCACGCCAGAGCGCGTGAAGGTCATCACCGGGAGCGGCGTCGCCGCCACGGAGGCGGTGAGCTAGATGGCCGACATCTCCGTTCCGAGCCTCATCCTATTCATCGCCAGCATCGTCGTCGCCGCCGGCGTCTCGGGCGTCCTCATCGACACCGTGACCGGCATCAGCAGTTCGCTCGACGAGCGCGGCGGCGACGTGAGTACAGAGATCAGAACCGACATCGAAGTCATAAGCGACCCGCAGGCGGGTGTCTACGACGGCGCGAACAACAACCTCTCGATATACGTCAAGAACACCGGCCTCAGGACGCTCCCGGCGACCAGCGGTGGCTTCGACATCATCGTCGGTGGACAGTATCAGACCAACGTCACGGTGAACGTCGTCGACGGCACCGAGTGGCGGCCGAGCAACGTCATCGAACTCACGGTGACGGACATCGCGTTGAGCTCGGGCGACTACCGGATGACCGTCGTCGTCGACGGTGACGAAGAGGTGTTCGAATTCCGCGTATCATGAGCAGTCAATTCTCTCTCGGGCTATCCGGGCACGACCGTCTCGAAAAGGAACTCGGCGGCGGCATCCCCAAGGGTGCAATCGTCCTCATCGAAGGGGATTACGGCGCCGGAAAAAGCGTGCTGTCGCAGCGATTCAGCTACGGCTTCTGCGACGAGGAAACGGTGGTGACGCTCGTCTCGACCGAACTGGGCGTCCGCGGCTTCCTCGACCAGATGCACTCGCTTTCGTACGACATCGTCAAGCATCTGCTCGACGAGCGAATCCTGTTCCTCCAGGCAGAAATCGACAGCAGCGGCGCGCTCTCCGGCGGCAGCAGCCAGAAGGAGCGCAAGCAGCTCCTCCGCCGGCTGATGGACGCCGAGACGCTCTGGGACGCCGACGTCATCATCATCGACACGTTCGACGCCATCCTGCGCAACGACCCGCAGTTCGAGGCGCTGGTCCGGCAGAACGACGAGCGGCAGGCCGCCCTCGAAATCATCTCGTTTTTCCGCGAGCTGACGACGAAAGGCAAGACCATCATCATCACCGTGGACCCGTCGTCGGTCGACGAGGGCTCCATTGGCCCGTTCCGCTCTATCGCCGACGTTTACTTCGAACTGGAGATGGTGGAGGTCGGCAACGACGTTCGCCGGAACATCTTCGTGAAGCGCTTCGCGGGGATGGGCCAGCAGGTCGGCGACCGCGTCGGTTTCTCCGTCCGGTCGGGTATCGGACTCGTCATCGAGTCGAGGAGCGTGGCGTAGATGGCGACCGAACACGGCTCCGCCAGGCTGTCGGACGACCTCAAGCGCCTCGCGATGCAGTGGCCGCACCTGCGGGACCACCTCAAGCGGTTCCGACAGATCACCGGCGAGTTCCCGATGCTCGTCGACGAGCCGGGCGACTACGAGTCCCGGCGTCCGAACATCATCTACCCGCTGGGCGGCCCCGTGTTCTGCCAGATATACGGCAACTTCGGCGAGACGACGAAGTACTACACCATCGAACCCGAGATGGACGACGACGAACTCGACGTGTTCGCTCGGGTCAAGGACAAACTGCTCGAACGAAGCGTCTCGAAGCCGGCACCCGAGGAGAGCGCCGACTACGAAGAGCGCATCGAGGAACTGCTGTCCGAAATCGTCCACATCGAGGGCGACGACCGGGGACCGCTCGGCTCGGTGGCGAAACGACTCGACGTGGCCGGCATCGAGGTCTCTCAGACGACCTACGACAAGATTCAGTACCGGCTCGTCCGCGACATCGTCGGCCTCGGCCCGCTCGAACCCATCATGCGCGACCCGGAGAACGAGGACATTCACGTTATCGGTCCCAGTCAGGTCGACGTCGACCACGGGACCTTCGGGCTGTTGGAGACGAGCGTCGAGTTCGACGACACCGAGCAGTTCGACAACTGGCTCCGCAACATGGGCGAACGCATCGGCGACCCCGTCTCCGACGCCCACCCCATCGTCGACTCCACGCTCCCCGACGGCTCGCGTATCAACATCATCTACTCCGACGACGTGTCGCTGAAGGGGTCGTCGCTCACCATCCGTCAGGGCGACGACGTGCCGCTTTCGGTGTTCCAAATCGCCAAGTGGGG
>NZ_JPES01000100.1:0-52187 GCF_000730175.1 Haloferax sp. ATB1
CTCGGCCGAGCGGGGACGACGCCGACCGTGTCGGTTCTCGCTGCCGGGAGCCTCCAGCGGGCGCTCACCGCCGAGTTCGAAGCGCCGGAGGGAACCCGCGTGGAGGTCGAGGCACACGGTTCCGCCCGCGTGGCTCGGATGGTCGACGACGACCAACGCGACCCCGACATCGTCGCCCTCGCGGACCCGACGCTGTTCGACGCGCCGCTTTCGGTCCCGTGGTACGCGACGTTCGCCAACAACGCGCTCGTCGTCGCGTACAACCCCCAGACCGACGGCGGAACGCGAGTCGCCGACGCCGCGTCGTGGCCCGACGCCCTCCTCGACGACGGCGTCAGCCTCGGCCGAACCGACCCTGACCTCGACCCGCTGGGCTACCGGACGCGGTTCGCGCTCGCGCTCGCCGCCGACTACTACGACCGGCCGGCGCTCGCCAATGACCTGCTCCGCCGCGACCAGATTTACCCCGAGACGCAACTGCTCGCGCAGTTCGACGCCGGCGGCGTCGATGCAGCGTTCGTCTACCGGAGCATGGCCGTCGAGCGCGACTACCCGTACCTCGAACTCCCGGCCGAAATCAACCTGAGCGACCCCGAACACGCGTCGGCGTACGCGTCGGTCTCCTACACGCTCCCGGAGGGTGTCACCGTCCGCGGCGGGCCCATCCGGTACGCTGCGACGCGACGAACCGACACGATGGCGGCGAAGTCGGTGTTCGAGGCGCTCGTCGGGACCGCCGGCGAGTTCCTCGAACCCTCCGGGTTCACCGTGCGTGCGAGCCATCCACACTACTTTGGAGATGTCCCACAGAGAGCCTAACCGCCGCGAGAGCGGCGTCACGCGACTCCTACCCGAGACGTGGCGAGGTCTGACGCTGCTTCTCGCCGGGATGCTCCTCGTCTACTACCTGCTTCCCATCGGCGCGCTCGTCCTCGCACAGTCGCCGGCGTCGCTGGCGGACGACGTGACGAGCGAGGTCGTCCTGACCGCCGCCACCAACTCCGTCGTCGCGGCGACGCTGAGCACGCTGGTCGCCGTCGCCTTCGGCGTTCCCTTGGCTTACTGGCTCTCGCGCACGTCGTTCCGCGGCCGCGACGTGATTCTGGCGATGGTCATGCTCCCGCTCGTGCTCCCGCCGGTCGTCAGCGGGATGTTACTGCTCAAGCTGGTCGGCCCCGCGGGACTCGGCCAACTGACGAGCGTCCCGCTCACGCGCTCGCTGGTCGGGGTCGTCCTCGCGCAGACGTACGTCGCCTCGCCGTTTCTGGTCGTGACCGCGAAGACGGCCTTCGACGGCGTGGACCGACAACTCGAAGCGGCGGCCCGCTCGCTCGGCGAGGACCGCGTCGGGAGCGTCCGGCGCGTGACGCTCCCGCTGGCGAAGCAGGGCATCCTCGCCGGCGTGACCCTGACGTTCGCGCGGGCGATGGGTGAGTTCGGCGCGACGCTCATGCTGGCGTACTACCCGCGGACGCTCCCGGTGCAAATCTGGGTGTCGTACCTCTCGACCGGCCTCGACGCCGCGTTCCCGGTCGCGCTCGTCCTCGTCGGCATCGCTGTGGGGGCGATTCTGCTGGTCCACGCGCTGGGGACGAACCCGTGGGAGTGAGGGCGGACGGAACCGGTAGATACCGACCAGTTTGCCGAGCGTCCGGCGACGGGAGTAGTTCGGCACCGACATCCGAATCGGCACCCACCTTCTTTACGGAGCGTTCCGTGGTCGCGAATAGAGGACTCGATGACATCGAAACAGGGTGGACACACACCGCTTTCCCCTCGCGCGACGCGAGCGTTCGAGCATCTTCGGCCCCTCGTTTCCGACCGCGACGCCGGGATGCCCGTGACCGACGCGCGCCGCCGGGTGCGCTCGGCGGGCGAAGACCCCGAAGCCGTCGACGAACTCCTGAACAAGGGGTATCTCTACGAAGTCGAAGGCGACGTGTACGTGACGTGAGAGTCGACGCGCCGGCCTGACCGAGGCGACCGACCCGAGCGAAGGCGGACCACCGAACCGGACGCGACGGAGTGGGAGGCCCCACGCCGACCCGCGACCCGCTCGCGGGAGTCAGGGGCGGCTATCCTGTGACACGCGAAGATTTTCGACTATATAGCTCCCGTTCGGCTCGTGAGACGCACGTATCGGTCACGAGAATCGCGAGCGCGGGAGGCCACGAAATACTTAGACCGCGAGCGAGACGTCCGGCGTGCATCATGAAGAAGGTCCTCGCACGAATCGGAATCGGCAACGCGACCGTCGATACCGTCCTCCCCTCCGACACCGTCCGCCCCGGCGAGACGGTCGATGCAGAAGTGCGCATCGAAGGCGGGTCGACAGAACAGGAAATCGGGAAGATTCGGTTCGAACTGGAGACCCGCTACCGGACCGAAGAGGGCTACCGAGAGGTCGACATCGCACAGTACACCCTCGCGGAGAGCCTCACTATCCACCCGGACGAGCAGGAGACGCGAGAGGTCTCGCTCGACATCCCTCACGGAACGCCCGTCACGCTCGGCAACGTCGACGTGTGGGTCGAAACCGAACTCGACATCGAGTTGGCCGTCGACCCCGAAGACAAAGACTACCTGAACGTCCAGCCGACGCCGCGGCTACAAGCCGTCTTCGACGCGCTCGACGACCTCGGCTTCTCGCTGCACACCGCCGAGTGCGAAGCCGACCCCCACGGCGTGTTCACCTCGACTCGGCGCTTCGTACAGGAGTTCGAGTTCCGACCCACGTCGGGACCGTTCGCCGGCGAGTTAGACGAACTCGAAGTCGTGCCGCGACCGGGCGAAGACGCGCTCGAACTGCACATCGAAGTCGACCGTCGCGGTGGCGTACTGGGCGAGCTTAGCGACCTGGACGAGCGGACGGTCCAGACGACGGTTCGGACCACCGACGCGAGCGAGGTCCGCGACGAACTGGAATCGCTGATTCGCGCGAACGCCTGACGACGGAACGCGGAGCAACTCACCCCAATCGACTTCCGGCTACCCAACGCTTTTGCGTCGATTCGGCGTATCCCCGCGGGCATGACGACACCCGACGACATCGACCTGGGCTTCGTTCCGTTCGGCGAGACGGGCCTCCAGACGAGCGAACTCCAGTTCGGGACGTGGCGGTTCGGCAAGGAGACCGAACAGGGCAACGTCGAAATCGACGAGGAGCGCGCGCACGAGTTGCTCGACGCCTACGAAGCGGCCGGCGGGCGCTTTATCGACACCGCTGACATCTACGGCGGCGGCGCGAGCGAGCGCTGGATCGGTGACTGGCTCGAAGACCGAGACCGGGAGCGATTCACCATCGCGTCCAAAATCTACTGGCAGATTCGCGACGGTGACCCGAACAGCCGCGGGACGAACCGGAAGAACATCCGGCACCGCATCGACGCCCTGCTCGACCGCCTCGACACTGACTACGTGGACGTGCTCTACATCCACCGCTGGGACGACGAGACGCCCACGCGCGAGATGATGAAGACGCTCAACGGCCTCGTCGAAGACGGGAAGGTCCACTACCTCGGTGCGTCGACGCTCCGCCCGAACGCGTGGAAGGTCGCGAAAGCGAACGAAATCGCCCGCGCCGAGGGCTGGGAGCCGTTCACCGTCGCCCAGCCGCGGTACAACCTCGTCGACCGCGAAATCGAGGGAGACTACCTCGAGATGACCCGCTCGTACGGCATCGCGGTCTGCCCGTGGAGCCCGCTCGGACAGGGCTTCCTCACCGGGAAATACACCCGCGAGGACGGTCTCACCGGCGAGTCCCGCGCCGCGGAGTCCAGCCGGTTCGAGGAGTCGTATCTGACGGCGGAGAACTTCGACGTGCACGACGAACTCGACGCGGTCGCCGAGGAAGTCGACGCGACGCCCGCTCAGACGGCGCTCGCGTGGCTCATGCACCGCGACGGCGTCACGGCACCCATCGTCGGCGCGCGCACGGTGGAGCAACTGACCGAGAACCTCGAAGCCGCCGCTATCGACCTCACGGACGAACAGGTCGACCGTCTGACTGAGGCGAAGCCCGACCCCTACGCGGGGCTCTAACTTCAGCGTCGAAGAAAACGGTGATACAGCCTCCGGGAGAACACAGCGTTCAATGAGTCGCCCACTCTGGTACCCGGCCGTCGACGATGTCGTCGAGATACACGATGACATCGTTTCAGAGTATGCGGAGACGACGCGCGGGGTCCAGAGCGAGGGAGATGTCGAGTTCGCGCTGGAGTATATCGAAACGGGAAGCTTCGGCGCAGCACCGGAGACCATACACGAGAAAGCGTACCACCTACTCCGACTCCTCGTCGCTAACCATCCGTTCGTCGACGGGAATAAACGAACCGCACTGAACACGACAGTCGTATTCTACCTGCTCAACGGGTATCGATTGGAGTACGGCCACGAAGTCAGAGAGATTCTCAAGCAGTCCGGAACCGATGAAGCCGCCACGGACGGGACGACGTTATCGATTATCTCCGGACACACACCAAAGAAGTCGACCTCGATGACGTGGTCGAACAGTGGCGAAACGGACTCGTTCGGCACGGACTCGACCAGTTGGCCGACGACGCATCAGACCCGAACGAATAACTCTACCGAGGACACAGTAGACGTATGGCAACGAAAGACGGCGCGAACAATGAATCCGAACTCGACAGGGTGATGGAAGACATCCGTCGAGAACTCGTTCTCCGCGTCGCGAAGGCCGACCGCGACGACCACCGGAGCGTGTACGACGTACTCGAGCACGAGTAAACGCCGGTTTTCCGTGTGACCGCCGAGTTGGGAAACTAGTAGGACTTCTGGGACTTCTTGAGTCAATATCCGGAGGGAATCCGGGGTGAACCGTACTCCGTTACACGCCCTCGCGAATCGTCTTGTAGAGGTGTGCGAGCGTCTTCATCCCCGCCGCGTTCCGTTCGAGACTGTAGAAGGGGTGGAGTTCGGGGTTGAACTTCGCCTTGTATCGGTTGATGCGGCGGTTGTTCGCGCCGACGAGGTCGTAGGTCGTCCGCCCGCGGTCCATCGCGTCGCGCATGATGCGCCAGTCGAGCAGGTCGTTGACGGCGAGGTCTGTCTCCACGTCGGTCCGCACGCCGCCCTGCCACCGCGACACCGTCTCCTTGTAGTCGACGACGAGGATGCCGCCGACGAACTCGCCGTTGGTTCGGAGGACGTAGGGTCGAATCTGTCCCGTCGGGGAGGGTGGTGTAGAGGTCCGTGACGAACGCCGGGGTCGACCGGTACGAGATGCCCTGTGATTCGTAGCGTGAGGCGACCTGTTCGACGATTTGCTCGATTGCTTCGGGACCGCCCTCCTCGATGGAGTACGCGTCGTCGGGCGCGTTCCGGATGTTCGACCGGGCGTCGCTACTGAAGCTCATAAACACGTCGTCGACGCCGGGCGAGAGGTCGACGTGGGTAGGTGTACTGCGGTGTTATCGTGTAGTCGTTCCACGAGAAGGCTCTGAGGTCGTCGTACCGACCGTCGAGGCGGATGTGGGTGTAGCGCGGTCGAATCTCGTCGCGGACCCATTCGAGGCAGGCGTCGATGAACTCGTGGTGTCGACCCTCACGCTTTCGCTGTTTCATGTGGTCCATGTTCAAGAGGACCGGACCGAGGTACGCGACGCGAAGCTCCGGCGGCGGCGAGAACACCGTCGCTATCGGTCCCTTGTCGATTCGGAACAGCGGGAACAAGCCGACGACTTCCTCGCCTTTTCGTCCGACGAGCGGAACCAACTCCGCGCCGGCGTGCGCCGCCTGAATCTCCAGCGCGTCGTACTGATGGAACGCGTTGCCGTGCGGTGACTGTTCGACGAACGCGTCCCAACTGTGGACGTCATCTCCAGTCGCCCGCCGAACCTCGATACTCATGAGTAAGGTGCCTGAACTGTCGCGTCCGACCCCTTTGTTATGCACCCGTTAGGAGGGTTATTCCGGCCGATTCGGACGAACGACAACGCCATTCCGGCTGGCGTTAGGAGCAACCGAACAGAACAAATTATTGACAAGAAATCGGAGGAGCGCGAGTGTTCACGGAGCGGGGTGGGAGGTGGGTGCGTCGCGGGGACTACCCTCGCGTTTGTAAATCCGGGTCGAAGCCACCGTTTTACGCCGAGAGACCGATATTCGACTATGACTGGCCTCTCCGAACGCGCCGCGTCGCTCGTGACGAGCGAACCGCTCATGGCGCACCTCGCGACCAGCGTCGACGACCGCCCGCACGTCGCGCCCGTCTGGTTCGACTACGTGGACGACCGCGGGGTAATCGAGGTGCTCACCACGGGCCGGAAACTCGCCAACATTCGCGAGAATCCGCGCGTCGCGCTCTCCGTCCAGAAAGACGAGAAGGGACAGGCGCAATGGAAGGTGACGATTCTCGGGACGGCCACCGTCGTCGCCGACGACGATGAGGCCGTTCGAGATGCCACGCGGCGAATCAACCGGAAGTACGGGGCCGAAGAATCCGCGTGGCCCGAAAACGAACTCGTCCGAATCTCGGTGGGGACCGCGACGGTCAGCGAGTACTGACGTCGTTCAGTCGGCCGACGGCGTCTCAGTCGGACGACGGCGCGTCGGTTCGGCCGTCGTCGAATCGCCGAATCTCCCGCGAGAGCCGACCGAGGTCGAACCCGGCGTCCGTGAGTCGGGCGGCGACGAGCGCCGCCGCCGTCGACACCACGAACGCCCCGCCGAAGGAGGTGAGATACAGCGGGTCGGCGGCGGGGAGCAGGCCGCCGACGACCGGAATCGACGTGATGACGCCGCGGAGGTCGGGGAAGAACGCGAGGCCGACGGCGAGCCCGGTGAGACTGCTTGCGAGTGCGCCGGGGCCGGTGATTCGCGTCGAGTACAGCCCGTAGACGAGGGGGAAGGCGACCGCCGCGCCGAGCAGGTCGGCGAAGAAGAACAGTCGGAGGACGCTCTGGGCCCGGAGACTGACGTAAATCGCGGCGACCGCGACGGCGATTGTGAGCGCCCGCGACCCGAGCGCGAGGCGGCGGTCGCTCGGCTCCGCGAGCAGGCGGGCGAGGTCCGCGGTCACGAGGCTCGAAAGCGCGTTGAACAGCGTGTCGATGGAGCTCATCACGAGCAGGAGCGCGAGGAGGACCGCCACGAGGACGAGCCACTCGGGGAACGCCTCGCCGAGGAGGACGAAGAAGGCGGCGTCGGCGTTGTAGCCCGCGCTCGCGGGGTCGGTGACCACGGCGGCGTTGCCGACCGCGACGACGCCGAAGAAGGCGGTGACGAACACGATGGCACCGTTGGCGAGCGCCGCGGTCCGAAAGCTCCGCCCGACCGTCTCCGACGAGTCGGCCGCGTAGATGCGTTGCCACCACGTCTGGTTGATGAGTTCCGCGCCGAGGATGGCGAACGCGAGCGCGAGTCCGAACTGGAGGCCGGCGACCGCGCCGAGGTCGAGGAGCGCGGGGTTCGTCGCCGTGATACCGTCGATGGCGGCGGCGGGACCGCCGAGCGCGACGAGCGCGCCGACGAACGCGAGCAGCAAGAGCGGGATGACGATGACCGCTTGGACCGCGTCGGTCGCGATGCTGGCTCGGAGGCCGCCGTAACTCGTGTAGAGGAGGACGAAGCCACCGACGAGGAGCGCGGTCTGCCACTGCGGAACGCCGGCGACGAGCGCGAGCGCGCCAGCGATGCCGGTCAGCTCGGCGGCGAGGAAGATGAACATGTAGAGCGCGCTCACGAGGAGGACGAAGGCGTACATCGCGGTCCCGTAGCGGGCGTGAGCGTACTCGGTCAGCGAGTGGCCCTCGGGGATGAGTTCCCGGATTCGAGGGCCGAGGCGGGCGTAGACGAGCATCGGGACGGCCTCGCCGACCGCGTAGCCGACGACGGCCGCGATACCGAAACTCGCGCCCGCTTCGGGGGCCGAAAAAAGCACCCAGACGCCCATGACGGACGCGACGAGCGTCGCCGTCGTCCGCCGGCTCCCCGCGGAGTCGCGGGCGCTGATGAGGTCCTCGACGGAGCCGACGCGGCCGCGGGAGAACCACACGCCGACGCCGGTAAAGGCGACGAGCGTCGCGACGGTCAGCCCGAGCGCGACGGTCGAACTCACCATCGGCCGTCACCCGGTTGGGAAGACCCGTCGGTCGACTGTGAGAGCGTTGACGTGGTTGCAGTCGCGGTCGAATCGCCGGACGGAGCCAGTTCGTACGCCTCGTCGAAGAACGCGACCTCCAGTTCGACCGTGCGGCGGAACAACTGTTCGAGCCGCCGTTGTCGGCGCGGTGAGGCGGCCGCGCCCTCGCGGTCGAGTTCCGTTCGGAGCCACTCGACGAACGCCGCGAAGTCGTCGACTGCGTGGAGGTCAATCCACTCGGAGAGGTAGAACCGCGAGGGCGATTCGTCGGGGTTAGTACCGGCATCGGCCGCGTCGGTTGCCCACGACAGGTAGACCCACTCAGCGGGGACGAGCACCGCCAGCGTCTCCGCGTACCCGCCCTGCCCCGCGGCGCGTTCGAGGAGGTCGATGAAGGCGCGCGTCGTCGGCGTCGTCTTCGGGTCCGAGTAGACGGACTCGGGAACGTCGAGCGCGTCGAACGACCGCAGGAAGTAGTCGTCCTCGTCGTCGGTGAGAACGCCGAGGAACGAGACGAGTTCCGACTTCGACTCCATAGTCGGCGCGGTGCCGACAGCGTGGCCGAAGACGCCGACGAGCGTCTCCACGAAGGCGTAATCCTGTACGAGATACTGCCTGAACACGTCGTCTGCGAGTTCGTCTGCGGCGAGTTCTCGCGTCAGTCGGTGAGCGGTCGCGTCGTCCCACGAGTCGCCCGCGCGCTCACGGAGCCAGTCGGTGAATCGCGGGTCCGACCGCGACGCGGCGAACTCGTCGTACGTCTCGGGGGTCGGCTGGCTCTCACCGGGCGAGCCGAACGAATCGCCGTCGGTCATAAAGGCCACTCCTCCCGCCGCCACGCGGCGTCCCAAAACAGGTACTCGTACTGCGCCGACGTGCGGAACAGGTCGCGGTAGCGCTCGCGGTCCGACTCGGTCGCGCTCGCGGCCACGTCGTCCATGAGCGACTTACACCAGTCGGTGAGTTCAGTGAACTCGTCGCCGGCGTACATCTCGACCCACGCGGCGTACTGGTCGTGGTCCGGGATTCCTGCATCGGCGAGACGGAGACCGGTCTCGTTGAACCCCCACATACAGGGGAGCAGGGCGGCGACGATGTCGCCGAACGAGCCGAGCGTCGCGGTGCGAACGAGGAAATCCGTGTAGGCCCGGGTCGTCGGTGACGGCGTCGTCGCTTCGAGTTCGTCGGGCTCGATGCCGAACTCGGCGGCGTAGCTCCGGTGAAGGTCCATCTCCTCGTTGACGGTCGATTCGAGGAGGCTCGCGAACGTCCCCATGGAGTCGAGCGTCGGGGCCTTCGCGGCACCGAGCGCGAAGAGGCGACTGTACTCGACGAGGTAGACGTAGTCCTGCCGTACCCAGTAGCGGAACGGCTCCTCGTCGAGGCTCCCCTCCCCGAGTCGGACGACCATCGGATGGTCGAGGATGGCCGACCAGAACTCGTCGGCCTCGTCGTGAATCGTGTCTGTGAACGCCATGGAGAGTAATCGAAGAAGACGCTGAAAAGAATTATGATGAGGTAATATTCATTGGTTATCCCATGCAGAGCCCGTCTCGACTGTTGTCCGACCGCCGGTATCAACTCACCCAGTAAGTCGACCGCCCGGTCAGCGGTGGGTTAGCCGTCCAGTTGTCCAGTTGTCCGGTGATTAACGCGTGTGAACGACCCCGGTAGTTTAAGTCGAGCGAGTGTCAACGAATCCACAAGATGTCGCACGTGAACGCCGTCGGGTCCATCGAGATTCAGAACGTCGTCGCTTCGACGGAGGTTCCGGTCGAACTCGACCTCGAACGACTCTCGCTCGATATGGACGGGACGGACTACGACCCCGAGAACTTCCCCGGACTCGTCTATCGAACCCGAGACCCGAAGTCGGCGTGTCTCGTCTTTCGCTCCGGAAAAATCGTCTGTACCGGCGCGGACAGCGTCGACGACGTGAGCACGGCCATCAAAACGCTGTTCGACGAGTTCACCGACCTCGGCGTGCCCGTTCCCGAGGATGCGGATATTACGGTCCAGAACATCGTTTCGAGCGCCGACCTCGGCGAGGCGCTCAACCTGAACGCGCTGGCCATCGGGCTCGGTCTCGAAGCCGTCGAGTACGAACCCGAGCAGTTCCCCGGCCTCGTCTATCGTCTCGACGAACCGAGCGTCGTCGTCCTCATGTTCGGAAGCGGGAAAATCGTGATTACGGGGGCGAAGCGGACTGCCGACGCCGAAGCGGCGCTCGAGACGGTCGACGAGGACGTTCGCGAGCTCGGACTGCTCGGGTGAGCACTCGGTGAGTACTCGACGGGTACTCGGTGGCCGTTGAGACACCGGGTGGCGCACTGACGTGTTGGCAAAACTGAGAAGACGGTGAACTGGAGCTCGGTAGACGGTATCGGTGCTGACGGTGGCTGTTTTCGGGTTGTTGTCTGCCGGTTCCCGCTTCTCGTCCGTCCCGTCTCCTTTAGTCTCTGATTCGTTGCTTGTTGTTGTGTTGTTGTAGTGTTGTGCTGAGTAGTAGAACTAGTAGAGTAGTAGAACTAGTAGTCTAGCTACTAGTGTTAGTCCAGTGCGTCAGTGAGGAGAACACCATCGCGTCGTTGGATGTGTGTCGAGGTGTCGTAGCTATTCTTCGAAATGGGTGTTGTTCATGATTTGTCCGTCTGCGCTCGGGAGTACACACACACACACCCCCCTCGCGTTTGTAACGGCTACGCCAGACCCTAGGCGAATTCGACACACCCCCCTCGCGTTTGTAAATCTAGGGGCAAAATCAACCGACAACACCCCGTTCGCCGACCCACCCCCACACCGATTCGCGTTACATCCGCGAGGGTGGTGTGTCTGCACCGCCGCTCTCGCCACTCGACGTTACAAACGCGACGGTACTCCCCCGCTCGATTACAAACGCGAGGGTGGTCTCTCGGCGGTCGAGTTACAAACGCGAGTGTACCCCCACCGACCGCGTCCTCCCCGTGACCGTTTCGGCCGTTACAAACGCGAGGGTGGTGTCTGACAGTCTTACTTGCGCGATACTACTCGTTGATCGTCGAATCCAAAACCGGGACTGAAAGTACCGCTCAAACGGCCGTATTTATCGCTGTTACAAACGCGAGTCCACCCCTTCACCTTTATTAGGGGTGAGTATGAATAGCGAACTCACATGACATCGGACGAGAGCGAGGGTGGGACTCGCGACCCGCTGTTTCGCTACGACCAGCCTATCTTCGCGAATGAGGATATCCTCAAAATCTCTCACCTCCCGGGTCCCGACAAGATCGTCGGTCGCGACGAGCACATGTCGAAAGTCGCACAGGCGCTCAACCCCGCCATCTTCGGACGTGAACCGACCCACCTGTTCATCTTCGGGAAGACGGGGTCGGGCAAGACGCTCACCGCCCGACTCGTGAGCGAGCGACTCCAACAAGAGGCGGTCCGCGAGGACGTCGACGTCCGTATCGCCGTCATCGACTGCGGCGAACAGCACACCGAGGCGTCGGTCATCAAGACGCTCGCCTCGCAGGTCAACGACCCGTCGAAAAGCGGGATGACGATTCCCGAGCGCGGGCTGTCGACCGGCGACTACTACAATCGACTGTGGCAGGTGCTCGACACCTGCTCCGACGTGACCATCGTCATCCTCGACGAGATAGACATGCTCCGCGACGACGAGGTGCTTCGAAAGCTCTCGCGTGCGGGCGAAAACCAGAAGATAGTGGACTCGCGCATCGGCATCATCGGCATCTCGAACAAGATCGATTACCCCGAGGAACTCACGGAGCGCGTCAAATCGAGCTTCGCCCACGACGAACTCGTCTTCCCGTCCTACGACGCGAACCAACTCCGCGAAATCCTCGAAAACCGGAAGGACGCGTTCAAGCCGAGCGTTCTCACCGACGACGTGATTCCCCTCGCGAGCGCGCTCGCCGCCCAGGAACACGGCGACGCTCGGAAGGCCATCGACATCCTCCGGAACGCCGGTCGCATCGCGCGAAACGAGAGCGCCGAGACCGTCACCGACGACCACGTGCGGGCCGCCAAAGAAAAGAGCGAGGCCGACCGCTTCAGCGAACTCCTCGAAGGGACCGCCACGCAGTCGAAAGCCGTCCTCTACTCGCTTGTCCTCCAGACCGGCGGCCGAAAGACCGCCGAGATTACGACGAACAAGATTTACCGACAGTATCTCACGGTCGCCGACGACCTCGACATGGACCAACTCTCCGAGCGCCGCGTGCAGGAACTCCTGCAGGAACTCGACTTCCTCAACGTCATCCAGTCGGAGGTCCGGGGTCGCGGCCGCGGGCAGGGCGTCCACGGGACCCACCGCCTGCTCGAAGACCCGGACATCGTCAAGCGGGTGCTTCTCCGGGACAGTCGTATCTCCACGCTCGAATAGCGGCGCGCGACACGCGACACGCGGCGTTCGCACGAATCCTTCGACGCCTGCGCCCGCGTCGGAAAAAAGCTACCGCACGAACCCTTAACACACGCCCGTCTCTGTCGATAGACGACCAAAACCATGGACGAGGAGTTACTCTCGTTGCTCACGAGTCTCGTCGAAATCGAGACCGAAAACCCACCGGGAGACGAGGCGGCGGCGGCGAACTTCGTGTACGACTGGCTCGAATCCCGAGGCGTCTCGGCGACGCTCATCGAGGAACCGTTCCCCGACCGACCGCAGGTCGCGGCGCGCGTCGGCGACGGCGAGCCCTCGGTCGTCCTCAACGGCCACCTCGACGTGGTCCCGGCGGGCGACCGTGACAAGTGGACGCACCCGCCGTACGAACCGACCGTCAGAGATGGCAGACTGTACGGCCGCGGGAGCGCGGACATGAAATGCGGCGTCGCCCTCGCGATGCTCGCGACGGTCGAGTTCGCCGACGCGTTCGATTCCGGAGCGCTCGACGGCTCGGTCGTGTTCCACGCCGCCGTCGGCGAGGAGACGGCCGAACCGGGAACGAAGACGCTCCTCGAACGCGGCTACGACGGTGAGTACGGCGTCGTGCTCGAACCGACGGCGCTGCGGACCGCGACGAGCGCGAAGGGGCTCGGATGGTACGAGATTTCCGTCGGCGGCGACCCGTCACACGCGAGTCGCCCCGACGAGGGGGACAACGCGATTGGGAACGCCCGTCTCGTTCTCGACGCGCTCGAAGCGTACGACGAGGAGATTCGAGCGCGCTCCGACTCGCTCGTCGGTCACCCGACCGCGACGGTCACGCGGTTCGAGGCGGGGACGAAGGAGAACGTCGTCCCGGAGAGCGCGACGATAACGGTCGACCGGCGGTTCGTCCCCGCGGAGTCCGTCGAGGAGGTCGACGCCGAAATCGACGCGCTACTCTCCGACGTCGAGGCCGAACACGACCTGCGCGTCGAGTGGACGCGAACGCGGGTCTACGAATCGGCGGCGGTTCCGACCGACAGCGACATCGCGACGCGCTTTCGGGACGCGGCCGCCGAGCGGGCGGATATCGACCCCGAGCCGTGGGGTATTCGGGCGGCGACCGACGTTCGGAACCTCGTCAACGACGCCGGGATGGACGCGGTTACGTGGGGGCCGGGGTCGATGGCGCAGGCCCACGCCTACGACGAGTATATCGAACTGTCGGAGGTCGAAGCCGGGTACGACATCCTCCGCACGGCGCTCCGCGGGCTGTTCGAAGCCGGCGAGAACTGAACACTCGTCCGTCGGATGGGCGGCCCGGAAAAAAGCGGCTGACGGCGACGCCAGTTATTCGACGAGTTCTTCGAACCGTTCGACCGCGGCGCTCGCGACCGCCATGTCTTCGGACACCTCACCGCCGCTGACGCCGACGGTCCCGACGATTTCGCCGTCGACTTCGAGGGGATAGCCGCCGCCGAAGACGACGAGTCGGTTCTCGTCCGTCGTCTGGAGACCCCAGAGCGACTCGCCGGGCTCGGTCGCCTCGGCGAGTTCGTGCGTGGGTGTTTTGAGCGCGGCCGACGTGTACGCCTTGTTCCGAGAGATGTCGACGCTCGCGAGCCACGCGTCGTCCATTCGGTGCTGTGCGATGAGGTTACCCTCCGGGTTCGCGACCGTAATCACCATTCGCAGTCCCATCGACTCGGCCTCCGCTTCGGCCGCTTCGATGAGTACCTTCGCCGTCTCGAGATTGATTGCATCGGACATATCGCTTCGTCGAAACCGGTCTCGACGGTCCTACTTATACGTGCGCCGCGGGTCTCGGATGGCCTACCGATTTCGCTTCTTTCTCCCGATTTCGGGCGTCTGAGTGACCCTCGAACCACTCGGACGAGAGAACAACAAAAGTAAGAATTTTTATAATTCGTGTCGCCCGCTTGTGAGACTCCATCGGAAGGCGTTCGGTTCGAGGCGAACCGACTCGGTGTCCGGTCAGTCGTACAGCGGGTACTCGTCGGTCAGTTCGTCGACCTTCTGGTCGACGAACCCCTTGACCGACTCGTCGTGCGGCGCGTCGACGATCTCGTAGATGAGGTCGGCGACGGTCCGGCAGGCCTCCTCGTCGAAGCCGCGGGTCGTCAACGCGGGCGTGCCGGCGCGAATCCCGCTCGGGTTGAACGCCGAGCGACTCTCGCCGGGGACCGTGTTGGCGTTGAGGACGATACCGACCTCTTCGAGGGCCGCTTCCACGTCCTTGCCGGTCGTGTCCGGGTGCGACGGCCGGAGGTCGACGAGAACTAAGTGGGTGTCCGTGCCTCCGGAAACGAGTTCGAGGCCGCGCTCCTGTAGCCGCTCGCCGAGGGCGGCGGCGTTATCGACGACCTGCGACGCGTACTCCTCGAACTCGGGAGTCAGCGCCTCGCCGAAGCCGACGGCCTTGCCGGCGACGTTGTGCAGTATCGGTCCGCCTTGGAGTCCGGGGAAGACCGCGGAATCGACGTCGTCGGCGTGTTCTTCGTCGCACATGATGATACCGCCGCGACCCGACCGAATCGTCTTGTGGGTCGAACCGGTGACGAAGTCCGCGGTGCCGACGGGAGACGAGTGTTCACCCGCAGCGACGAGGCCCGTGATGTGGGCGATGTCGGCGAGGTGGTACGCGTCAACCGCCTCGGCCGCGGCCTGTACGCGCTCCCAGTCGACCTCTCGGGGGTACGCGGAGTACCCCGAGATGACGATGTCAGGGTCGAATTCCTCGGCCTTCTCGGCGAGTTGCTCGTAGTCGACGTAGCCGGTCTCGGCGTCGACCTCGTACTGTTCGACCTCGTACGTCTTCCCCGCGACGTTCACCGGATGTCCGTGGCTCAGGTGGCCGCCGTGGGTCAAATCCAGCGAGAGAATCTTGTCGCCGGGTTCGAGCACGGTGAGGAACACACCCATGTTCGCCTGCGACCCCGAGTGCGGTTGGACGTTGACGTGGTCGGCGCCCCAGAGCTCCTTGGCGCGGTCGATGGCGAGCTGTTCGACCTCGTCGGCGTACGCACAGCCGCCGTAGTACCGACTTCCCGGGTAGCCCTCGGCGTAGTTGTTCGTCAGCTCCGAGCTTTGGGCCTCCATGACCGCCTCGCTGACGTGGTTCTCACTCGCTATCATCGCGAGGGTGTCGTTCTGTCGCCCGCGTTCGCCTTCCAGCGCGTCGGCGACGGCCGGGTCGGTCTCTCGAACGGTGTCGTAAGGCATCGTGGGTGCATCTCGACTCTGCGGTATAACGCTTCGCTGCGGCCGGACCTGAGGCGACGACGACCGACGAAAACCACAAACTGACAGAAAACGTATGGTATGTGGTCGCGTCGGTCGCCCCGACGAGATGGCCCTTGATGGTTCCGAAGGAATCCCGAATATGTGGTCTATACTCCCCGGAATCGACGCTTTCAGTGTTTCGTACGCCTCCCCGAAGTTCGTCGACCGGCGATAGCTCTATATTGGAACTTCGTCACGTTCGTCACACACCGTGCTAAGAATTATCACAGCTCACCGGAAGTCCCGGGGCCGAGGCGACGGGCGTGCGTCGCCTCACCGCGCAGGACGGCGGATCGCCGGAGTGGGTCGCTCATGAACGAAACGCGGCCGTCCCCGGTACAGTACAGCGATATCGAGCGCGCGCGCGAGCGTCTCGAAAACGACCGCGTCGTCAAGCGGACGCCGATAGAGCGGAGCACCTCCCTCGGCGAGCTGGTCGGCGCGGACGTCTACTTGAAGATGGAACACCTCCAGTGGACGGGGTCGTTCAAGACGCGGGGCGCGTACAACAAGATTCGACAGGACACCGACCGCGGAATCGACGAGTTCGTGGCCGCGAGCGCCGGCAACCACGCGCAGGGCGTCGCGCTCGCCGCGACCGAGTGCGGCGCCGACTCCACGGTTGCGATGCCGGAGAACGCCCCGCAGACGAAAATCGACGCGACTCGCGACTACGGCGCGGACGTCGAACTCGTCGGCGAGGACTTCCAGGAGACGATGGCGTACGCGCAGTCGCTCGCCGAGGGCTCGGACGCCGAGTTCGTCCACGCGTACGACGACCGCGACATCGTCGCCGGGCAGGGGACGCTCGGCGCGGAGATGTACCGCGACCTCCCCGAGATGGACACCGTGGTCGTCCCCATCGGCGGCGGCGGACTCATCTCGGGCATCGCCACCGCCATCAAACACCACGACCCCGAGATTCGCGTCGTCGGCGTGCAGGCCGCGGGCGCGGAGACGGTCCACGAGAGCCTCGACAAGGGCGTTCCCGTGACGCTCGACGACACGAACACCATCGCCGACGGCATCGCCACCGGCGGCATCTCCGAGTTGACGCTCCGAACCATCGAGGAACACGTCGACGAGGTGGTCACGGTCTCCGACGGGGAAATCGCAGAGGCGATTCTCCTCCTGCTCGAACGCGCCAAGCAGGTCGTCGAGGGAGCCGGTGCCGCCTCGGTCGCCGCCGTGCTGAGCGACGACCTCGACGTCGAGGGCGAGATCGTCATGCCGCTTCTCTGCGGGGGGAACCTCGACATGACGATGCTCCAGACGGTGCTCGTCCACGCGCTCACCGGCCGCCGACAGACCCTCCGACTGCGAGTTCGGATACGCGATCGACCGGGCGAGATGGCGCGGCTCTCCCGACTCATCGCCGACCGCGACGCGAACATCCACGACGTTCGGCACGTCCGCGCCGTCGACGCCCTCGACGTCGGCGAGGCCCATCTCCTGTTCCGCATCGAGACCAAAGGAGCAGAGCACGCGGCCGCCGTCGTGGACACCATCGAAGACGCGGGCTACGCGGTCGACGACGTCTCGGAGGAGAGATAGCTCCGACCTCCCGGCGTCTCGACCGTTCTCGTCGCCGAACCACGTGCTATCTCACTTCTAACAGGAGTCGCGGGCCGCGGCCGTCGAAGCCGTCGCCGCGGCCGAGTCGCGCAGCGCCCGCTAGTTCTCGCCGGCCGACTGTCTGATACGCGCGACGACGTCGTTCCGACTCACGTCGGGGTCGTCGTCGGTCGTGAGACGCCCCATCACGAACTCCAGCAGGTCGAGCGTCTGGAGTAGTTCGAGCGCTTCGGTTCGGTCGAGGTCGATGGATTTCCCGAACTCGCGAATCGTCTTCGCGTCGTTGGCGGCGTCGGCGAGTTGGTCTATCGTCACGGACTCGGGCAGGCCGATTCCGTCGGCGAGCGCCTCGGGCGACCCGCCGGAATCGTCCGCGGCCGTCGGTCCCGGTGTTTCCACCGGCGACTCGTCGGCGAGCGACGTCTCGTAGGAGTCCGGTTCGTGGACGCCCTGTGCGATCATGTACCGTCGGACCGTCTCGTCCGACACGTCCATCTCGAACGCCGTCGCCATCCGGTCGAACGTCTCGTACCTCGCGTACACCGCTTCGAGATACGCCGTGTCCTCGAACGCCGGCACGTCCGGACTCCGCACGCTACCGAGCGATTCGGGAACGTCGGGCCCCGCGGAACCCTCCGCGGAGGGCGCGTCGGTTGTGACCGTCACGACGGCCGTCGGCTCGGCGTCGAGCGAGACTTCGGCCGCGTCGACGTCGACGTGTTCGTGGTCGCTCGGAACGACGTCGTCGATTTCGAGCGTGAGCCCGATGGTCCCGTCGGACTCGATTGCAGTCTCCCGGGTCCGGGTCCGCACGGGCGACTCGGCTTCGTCGCTCGGCGAGAGCGCGAACTCGATGTCCGCCGACGCTCCCGACTCCGTGACCGCAACGGACGAGTCCCGGACGCTCGCGGCTCCCGCCCGCTCGCACTCTTCGAGGAATTCACCCAGTCGCCGAAGCGATGTGCCCACGCTCATTGTACGGTTCCCCAGACGCGCCGAGGCCCCCTGAAAAGCGGTGTGGAATACTGAGTCGGTTTATATAGCCCCACAGAATATGCGGCGAAAACTATAAACGAGAATCTGCTGTTCAAAATACTATACCGTGCCCATGAGACACGTTTCTATCGCGAACGTCGAAACGACTTCGCGGACTTCAACCGATTCGACACTCTGGTTTGGTCGGTGTCGAATCCACTGGGCCACGAGGTGAAGCCACAATGAGCTTGATAACTGTCGCCGACATCGCGCACGACGACCTCGCGCTGACGCCGACGATTCAGTCGGAAGCCGCGAGCGAGATAGACGTTGTCTCTCAGTCCGGGACTGATCCCGAGACGGGCCAGTTCTTCTTCGCCGTGAAGAACGCGGACGTCGCCGCGTTCGAAGAGGCGTTGGAAGCCGACCACACCGTCCGCGACTGGTGGCTCGTCTCCGAGCGTGAGGACTCCGTCGTCTATCGCATCGGCCACACGAACGACGCGATACTCCTGTCGCCGATAGTCACGGAACTCGGCGGACTCATGCTCGACGCGTGCAGCAACGAGACGTCCGGGTGGCGGGTCCGTCTCCAGTTGTCGGACCGCGAGGCGCTCGCGGAGCTCTGGGAGTACTGCGAGGCCAACGACATCTCCTTCGACCTGAATCGGATGTTCCAGCAGGACGGCTGGATGAACGGCGAGCCGAGTAAGCTGACCGACGCGCAGCGCGACGCGCTCGTGGCCGCCTACGAGCACGGCTACTTCGAGGAACCGCGAGAGGCGGCGTTAGACGACCTTTCGGACGTGCTCGACATCTCGCCGACTGCTGTTAGTGGGCGTATCAGGAGAGGGACCGCGGAGCTGGTCGAGTCGATTCTCGTAGACGAGTGACCGCCTCAGAAGGGGCTGCGGGAGTCAGACCGCGAGAACGTGGTCGTCCCGCGGTTCGTAGATTTCTCCGCTCATTCGCAGGTCGTAGACGGCGTCGAGCGCGTCGCCGATGGCGACGCCGCTGTCCGTGAGCGCCGCGGCGAGTCGCCCGAGTTCGACGCCGTCCGGGTGACGTTCGCCGAGTTCGACGAGGGCTGTTTTCACGTCTTCGGCGTCGACTTCGGCGTCGAACGCGACGCGTTCCCACTCGACGTCGTGGCCGGTGACGTCCGCGTGTCGCCGGTACAGTTCGACGGCGTCGTTGGGCTCCGAAACCGCGACGTGGAGGTCGCACGACGGACAGGTGACGACCCCGGCGCGGGGCTTTTCGGCCAGTTCGGCGTCCCCGTCGTCAGGCATTGTACGCGTCCTGCGCGAGCCGGTGGAGTTTGTGGACCGTGTGTTCGTTCGGCCCGAGCTGCGCCTGCCCGAGCGCGCCGGACGTGAGCCCCTCGTACTGCCGCTCGACGAGCTCGAAGTCCTCCTCTTGGAGCTGGCGGCTCGTCTGGACGAACTCCTCTTCTTCGTCCGAGAGGTCGGCGTCGCGGAAGTAGTAGTCCGCGATGAGCTGGAAGCGCCCCTCGTCGATTGGGTCGATGATGTACGTGCCGTAGCCGTCGGCGGTGCCGTACATGTTGACCGTGAAGTTCGGCCAGAAGTAGTAGAACTTGGCCTCGTGTTCGGGGTGGATGCGCATCTCGTCGTCGACGTCCTCTCTGTGCTTGTAGTGGAGCACCCAGTGGTAGTCGTTGACTTCGAGTTCGGACTCCATGAGTTCGAGCCCCTGCACCCAGTCTTGGTGGTTCGCCTGACAGTGGTCGCACTCCGAGTAGTTCCCGCTGAACGTCTTCCAGTTGCACTCGACCTCGGAGACGTACCGCCGGGCGTGTTCGTACTCGCCGAGCGGCAGGTCTTCGAGTTCCGTCTTCATCGACCCTGCCTGTTCGGCAAGCGAGAGGCTCGGTTCGTCCTCGAAGTTGACGAACACGAGCGGCCCGATGGCGTCCGTGTTGACCTCCATGAGGCCGTTTTCTTCGGGGTCGAGCTCGCCGACGGCGTCGTCGTCGAGGTCGGGGTTCAGACTCGCCTCCTCGAAGCTCTTCGGGGTGCTCTGGAGCGACCCGTCGA
Source organism: Haloferax sp. ATB1 (assembly GCF_000730175.1). Taxonomy (NCBI): domain Archaea; kingdom Methanobacteriati; phylum Methanobacteriota; class Halobacteria; order Halobacteriales; family Haloferacaceae; genus Haloferax; species Haloferax sp. ATB1. Next base: position 20,384 of record NZ_JPES01000100.1, read on the forward strand.
GTTCGTACGCCCAGAGGTGGTACGGGCAGGTGATTCGACTCAGGCTTCCGGGGTCGGTCATCGGCGTCTCGTCGAGCATCTTCGACCCGCGGTGGGCACAGACGTTGTAGAACGCCCGAACGTCGCCGTCGCCGTCGCGGGTGACGATTATCTGCTTGTCGCCGATGGTCCGCGTGAAGTAGTCGCCCGCGTCCGGGATGTGGGTCTCGTGACCCGCGTAGACCCAGTACTGACCGAACACTTTCTCCTTTTCCATCTCGTGAACCTCCGGGTCGGTGAAGTACCTCGCCGGGAGCGCGTTCGTTTCCGCGGTGATGTCGGCACTTACTGCACCGATTTCGTCACGACCGTTGTTCCACCGTGTCATGGGAGGAAGAAACACACATCCGATGAAAAGGATTCGTCGGGAATAGTTGAGCCGTATAAGTGGCGGTGGATATCCGCGAGCGGTCGGCGTTCGGCCGCCAGCACCGATATCGACGGATCAGGCGTCGTCTCCCTGAAAAAGGGGCTCCGTGATACAGGTCAAGAGTGAAGGGGGGACGTTCCGAACCGCCGGACACCATGAGTGTCCGTGACAACCAATACGACGTCGCCGTCGTCGGGGTCGGCGGGATGGGGAGCGCGACCGCGTACCACCTCGCCGACCGCGGCCTCGACGTCGTCGGTCTCGAACGCTACGACATCCCCCACTCGCAGGGGTCCTCGCACGGTATCACGCGCATCATCCGGCGCGCGTACTACGAACACCCCTCGTACGTCCCGCTCATCGAGCGGGCGTACGACCTCTGGGACGACCTCGCCGAGGAGACCGGCCGCGATGTCATCCACCGAACCGGCTCCATCGACGCCGGGCCGGTCGACAACGACGTGTTCGCGGGTTCGAAACGCTCCTGCGAGGAACACGACATCCCCCACGAGGTGCTGACCGGCGCGGAGGTCAACGAGCGGTTCCCCGGCTACGAACTCCCAGAGGAGTACCGCGCGGTCTATCAGGAAGACGGCGGGTTCGTCGTCCCCGAGCAGGCGATTATCGCGCACACCGAGGCCGCACAAGCACGGGGTGCCGAGATTCGCGCGCGCGAGCGGGTCGAAGACTGGGCGGAGACGAACGACGGCGGGGTGCGCGTCCGCACCGACCGGGGGGTCTACGTCGCGGACGCGCTCGTGCTCGCCGCGGGCGCGTGGAACTACAAACTCGCCGACGCCCTCGACGGGCTTGCGGTCCCCGAGCGACAGGCGCTCGCGTGGTTCCAGCCCGAGTCGCCGGCGACGTTCGCGCCCGAGGAGTTCCCCGTCTGGAACCTCAGCGTCCCCGAGGGCCGGTTCTACGGGTTCCCGGTCCACGACGTGCCGGGGTTCAAACTCGGCAAGTACCACCACCGAGACGAGGATGTCGACCCCGACGACTTCGACCGCGAGCCGAACCGCGCCGACGAGGCGATACTCCGGGACGTCACGGAGAAGTACTTCCCGGAGGCCGCGGGGCCGACGATGTCGCTCGCGACGTGCATGTTCACGAACTCGCCGGACGAACACTTCATCCTCGACACGCTGCCGGACCACCCGCAGGTCGCCGTGGGTGCCGGCTTTTCGGGACACGGCTTCAAGTTCGCCAGCGTCATCGGCGAAATCCTCGCCGACCTCGTCGTCGACGGCGAGAGCGACCTGCCGCTCGACATGTTCTCGCTCGACCGGTTCGAGTGACGACGGGCGGTCGCGATTGCCGCTCGTCAACCGATCTGACGATATAATTTTCGTAACTGTTCCTCTTTTGCGTATAAATGCCACTGTTATCCAAGCCGACTTGTTATGATGTGTAATACCGATGGGATGGTTGAATCGTGAGGGGTGTGGTCCTGTGTCATGGTCAGAGTGGACGCGTCGAAGTCGACGCGGGCCGTCTCTCGACGGTGACACCGGGTGGCCCCAAAGCGGGGACAGCGATATGAACGAACACGAATTCAGGCGACGGTTATCAACGGAGGCTGTATCGAATGGCGAATAGCAACGATTCGACCGACCGGTCGACGAACGACTTACAGGCGGACGTATTCTACCCCGAGACGGAGCGCGAACCCGGCGACGGAAACATCCAGCGGTGGGGGCTCGACATCCATCCTGTCGTCTTCCCAGCCGCGCTCTTGGTAATCGGCGTCTTCGTCGCGGCGACGCTCATTCTCGGCGAGCAGGCGGCGAGCGTCTACTCGGCCGTCAGGGGCTTTTTCGAGGGTAACTTCGGGTGGTTCTTCCTCCTGTCGGTGAACCTCTTTATCGTGGTCTTGGCGTACTTCGCGCTGAGTAAGTACGGAAAGATAACGCTCGGCGGTGTCGAGGCCGAAAAGGAGTTCAGCGACTTCTCGTGGATGGCGATGCTGTTCAGCGCGGGCATGGGCATCGGGCTCATGTTCTACAGCGTCTCGGAGCCGCTGTACTACTTCACCAACGTCCCCGGCTTCTTCGACGCCGAGGCCGGGTCCGGCGCTGCGGGCATCGCCGCGATGACGCAGACGTTCTTCCATTGGGGATTCCACCCGTGGGCCATCTACGGTCTCGTGGGATTGGGGCTCGCGTTCTTCTCGTTCAACAGGGGGCTTCCGCTCACTTTCCGGTCGATTTTCTGGCCGCTCCTCGGCGAGCGAATCTACGGCTGGCCGGGCCACCTCATCGACCTCGTGTCGGTGTTCGCGACGCTGTTCGGCCTCGCCACGTCGCTCGGCCTCGGCGTCGCACAGATAAACACGGGCCTGTCGTACATCCTCGGCGAGAGCATGCTCGGCGTCCTGAGCCTTCCGAACAACACGGGGATGCAGATCGGGCTCATCGCCGTGATTACTCTCATCGCCACCGCCTCCGTCGCGGCCGGCCTCGAAGACGGTATCCGGCGTCTGAGCACGCTGAACGTCTTTCTGATGTTCGTCCTGTTGGCGTTCGTGCTCGTCGCCGGCGCGACGATGAGCATCTTCGGCGCGTGGGTGCAGGGCCTCGGGAACTACTTCAGCGACTTCCTCTCGCTCGCGTTCTTCACCGGGACGCTCGGCGACGGCGCGTCAACCGTCAACGGCTGGACGGTGTTCTACTGGGCGTGGTGGATTGCCTGGTCACCGTTCGTCGGTATGTTCGTCGCGCGCATCTCGAAGGGGCGGACGGTCCGCGAGTTCGTCTTCGGCGTGTTCGTCCTGCCGTCGCTGTTCTCGACGGTTTGGCTCTCGGCGTTCGGCGGGAGCGCGCTGTTCAACTCGCTTCAGGGTAACGGCGCGGTCCTCGCGACCTACGGCGAGGCCGGACAGACGGTCGCGATGTTCGCGCTCCTCGAACAGTTCCCGTTCAGCGCCGTCACGGGACTGCTCGCCGTGACGCTCGTGGTGACGTTCTTCGTGACCTCCTCCGACTCGGGGTCGCTCGTCGTCGACCACCTCACGTCGGGCGGCAAGCACGACGTGCCGCGGACCCAACGCATCTTTTGGGCGGTCGTCGAGGGTCTCGTCGCGGCGCTTCTCCTCTACGGCGGCGGCCTCGGCGCGCTCCAGACCGCGGCCATCGCGACGGGGTTCCCGTTCGCCGTCGTCCTCGTCGTCATGTGCTACACGGTCTATCTCGGTCTCGACAAGGAGTACGAACTCCTGCAGTCCGAGGAGTTCGCCGAGCGAATCGAGAACTTGTCGGACGAGGACATCGACATCGACGTCGGTCGCTCTCGGACGTCGGTCGTGACCAACGTCCAAGAGAACCCCAGCACGACGGACGACTGACGACGGGGTCACCGAACCGATGACTCGATGCTATCGATGAACGCGCTCGCTGTCGTTTCGGCGGCGTTCGCGGTTCTCCTTTTCGTCGTTGCGCTGTTCGCGATGACGGTCGGTGAGCTACGGGGCGCGGGTCTCGCGTTCCTGAGCGCCAGCCTCGTCATCTACCTCAGAGAGAAGTACCTCGTCGGCGAGTGACGCTCGTCGGCGAACGCTCCCCGTTGGCGAACGCTGCTCGTCGGCGCTCTCTCCTCGTGCAAACGACGCTCGCCCCGTGGCGAGACCCGGCTCTCACCACCCCCCGGTACGTATACACCTCAGATAGTGGACCCGGAGAGATATCCGGGGGCCGCGGTCACTACTGTTTGGTATATGAGCACATGGAATACGTTTCCCGAACGCGCCGGAACGGTCGTTGTCGGGGCCGGGTGTGTCGGTTGTAGCGCGGCGTATCACCTCGCCGAGTCGGGTCGCGAAGACGTCGTCGTCCTCGACCGGGGGCCGCTGTTCGAGACGGGAGGTTCGACCTCTCACGCTCCCGGACTCGTGTTCCAGACGGCCGGGAACAAGCTGATGACGGAGATGGCGTCGTACACGCGCGACCTCTACGACGGGTTCGGTGACTTCCGGACGTGCGGTGGCATCGAAGTCGCCTACTCCGAAGCGCGCTGGGACTTCCTCAAACGCAAGCGCGAGTGGGGACAGTCCTACGGCATCGACGAGGGCGAACTCCTCACGCCCGAAGAGGTCGAAGCGCGCGTTCCACAGATAAACCCTGACGTCATCTACGGCGGGTACTACGTCCCGTCGGACGGGAAGGCTGACGCCGTCAGCGCCGCCGAATCGATGGCGGAGGAGGCGCGCGAGGTCGGTGTCGAGTTCTACGGCCACACCGAGGTCACGGACATCGACATCTCTGACGGCAGTATCGACGCGGTCGACACCGAGCACGGCCGAATCGAGGCCGACGAGGTGCTCGTCGCCACGAACATCTGGGGGCCGCTGTTCGGCGAGATGGTCGGCACGGACATCCCGCTCGTTCCCTGCGCGCACCAGTATCTCGTCTCCGACGAACTGGACGAACTCGAAGGCGCAGAGCGCGAAATCGAACAGCCGCTCCTCCGGCATCAGGACCACTCGCTGTACTACCGCCAGCACGGCGAGCGCTACGGTATCGGCTCGTACAACCACGAGTCGCTCCTCGTCGACCCGGCGGATATCTACGGTCCCGATAAGCTCGACGACCTCGGACTCGAATACCCGTCGCTCCGCGAGTTCACGGAGGAACACTTCTACGAGAACACCCACCCGGACCACGACCGGTCGGCCTTCGACGCCGCCAGCGAACTCGTCCCCGGCTTCGAGGACTGCGAGTGGACTTCCGCCATCAACGGCATGTTCTCGTTCACGCCCGACGGCATGCCCATCCTCGGACCGGACGAGGACACGGACGGACTCTGGTGGGCGCTCGCCGTCTGGGTCACGCAGTCCGGCGGCGCGGGCGACATCGTCGCTAGCTGGATGGAAGACGGAACGCCGCGGCTCAACGGCTCCCGAGTCAACGCTTCCGGCGCGCACGTCTCCCGGTTCCAATCGCACACGGGCAGTCGAGAGTACACCTACGGGCGCGGCGCACAGCAGTACCGCGAGGTGTACCAGCTCATCCACCCGCGCGAACAGCCGGACGGACAGCGGGCCCTCCGCCGGAGCCCGTTTTACGACCGGCAGGCCGACCTCGGCGCGGAGTTCTACGACAGCGACGGCTGGGAGGTCCCACAGTGGTACGAGTCCAACGAGACACTCCTCGAAACGTACGACGTTCCGGACCGTCCCGACTGGCTCTCACAGAACTGGTCGAAGGTCCACGGCGCGGAACACCAGCACCTCCGCGAGAAGGTCGGCATGGTCGATATGACGACCTTCACACCCATCGAAGTGACGGGGCCGGGCGCGCTGGAGTTCCTGCAGGGACTCCTGACGAACGATATGGACGTCACGCCGGGTCGGATGCGCTACTCGGCGATGCTCAACGAAGACGGCGGCGTGCTCGCCGACCTGACGGTCGCCCGCCTCGGAGACGAACGGTTCGTGCTGTTCACCGGGGGCGGAAGCTCGGCGACGCTCCACTCGCGCTGGGTCAAAGAGCACGCGCCCGACGACGGCTCCGTCGACGTGACCGCGCACGTTTCCAGTCGGACCGGCATCGGCGTCTTCGGACCTGACTCCCGGAAGGTGCTTTCGGACCTCGTCGAGGCCGACCTCTCGAACGACGAGTTCCCGTTCTACTCCGCACAGGAGACCTACCTCGGAAGCATCCCCGTGACCATGCTTCGACTCTCGTACGCCGGCGAACTCGGCTGGGAAATCTACGCCCCGACCGAGTACGGGAGCCAGCTCTGGGACGCGATTCGGGAGGCCGGCGAGGAGTACGACATCGCGCCCGTCGGCTGGGCCGCGCTCGACTCGACGAGCATGGAGAAAGGATTCCGTCTCTGGGGGACGGACCTCACGCCCGAGCACAACCCGTACGAGGCCGGCATCGGCTTCGCGGTCGACCTCGACACCGACTTCGTCGGGAAGGCGGCGCTCGTGGAGGACAAAAACGACGACAGCCCGAGCGACCGAATCGTCCCGATAACGCTCGACGAGGAGGAAGCCGTCGTCGACGCGGGCCACCCGGTGTTCGCCGATGGCGAGGTCGTCGGCTACTGTTGTCGGGCGGACTACGGCTACACTATCGACGCCGGCATCGCATACGCGTACCTCCCCGAGCAGTACGCCAGTTCGGGGCAGGACGTCGAAATTCGGTACGAGGGCGACGCCTATCCCGCGACGGTCCGGTCGGGGCCGCTTTTCGACGCCGACCGCGACAAGATGATTCGGTGAGAACCGGCTCCCCTCGCGTCACCGCCTCCGTTTCCCTCTGAATCGTCGGCCCCGTCGAACCCCTCCGTCGCCGCTACCTATTGTGGCTGTGCTGATGTCGGGATGCGTGGAACTCACACACTAGTGTTACACTACTCTAGCGCTGTCACGGTCGGTGCGCTCCCGCTGTCATTCCGTACGTGTTCTGTCCGGCGCTAAGGAGTTTGACAGAGACGGATTATCCGAATTATTCAGAACTCTCGTCGTCGTCGACGCCGCGCTGTTCGAGGACGCGTTCGACGATTTCTTCGGGGTGTTCGGTGGCCACGTCGAGCGCGGCGTTGTGGAGTTCGCTCTTCGTGACGCCCTTGAGCCCGTGGTCGCGGGTCAGGTCCCGCTCCACGTCGTAGGTGATGATGTCGTCGAACTCGTCGGCGACCGCTTCGAGCACGTAGAGCGCCTTGTGGACGGTCTCATCGAACTCGAACGCGGGGCGCTCTCGGGGGTCGACTTCTTCGAGAGACTCCGGTTCTGGCTCCGCTTCCGATTCGGCCGCGGCGTCGGTGTCGGCACTCTCGGGCTCCGGTTCAGGCTCGGGGTCCGACGCGGACTCCTCACCCCCCATCGCGGCGTCGAGGTCGCCGAAGGGGTCTTCGCTCATCGGGACACCTCACCTTCTTCGACGATTTGTGCGAGTTCGTCGTAGCACGCCAACTGGTCGCAGGTGCTGTCGTAGTCCCGAAGCGGCATGTGCTCTCGAATCGACGCGTCGATGGCCGAGCGGTGTCGAATTCCCGGCTTCGGCAGGTCGCCGTCCCATTCGCCGTCGTCGATGGCCTCGAACACCTCCGGGTCGGTGTACGCGAAGTTCGGGAGCTTTGAGGCGATATTCGGCTTCGAGACGAGCGCCTCCACGAGCCGTCTCGTCGGGCGGTCGTGGTCGATTCGGTCCCGGAGGTCGGTCGGCACGACGGCGAGGATTTTGAGGTCGAAGTGCTCTCGCGCGGGCGTGATGAGTCGGTTGACGGTTTTCTCGAGCCCCGAGAGCGCACCCGACTCGGGTCGCATCGGTAAGACGAGATTCTGCGTGGCGTACAGCGCGTTGTCGTTGAGCTTCCCGCGCGCCGCGGGGCAGTCCACGACGACGTAGTCGTAGTCGTCGCCGAGAAGCGGGTCGATGACGCGCTGTTTGAGCCGCGCCGACCCCATCATCACGCCGCCGAGATCCGACTCGACCTGCTCGATGCGGTCGTTCGACGGGAGGAGGTCGATTTCGAAGTCGGTCTCCAAGATGAGCTCTCGCGGCTCCAACTCGGCGTCGTCGAGGAGCACGTCACCGAGATGCGCTTCCGAGTAGAACTCCTCGCCGAACCCGAGGCCCGTCGTGGTGTGTCCGTTCGGGTCGAGGTCCACGAGCAGTACGTCGCTTCCCCGGTGTGCGAGCTCGCGGGCGAGGTTGATGGAGGTCGTCGACTTGCCGATACCGCCTTTGAGGAGACAGACGCTGACTGCACGTGACATGATGGGGATATCCGTGATAGCGAGATTCTCGGCACAGTTGAAATAATTATGGTTACTCTCGCTCTTTGGGCAATCCAAATTATCCAAATATTCCAAATTATTTAAACTATTTTTTATCGACTCGATTCGCGCTCTCACCTCGACTGGCGGCCCGAATTGTCACCGGCAGTAGCTATTTGGACCCGTTGTGTGCAGGTACGTTCGTGACAGATTGGTTGCCCGGTCGAGGGCTGCGCGCCCCGGAACTCTCGTCGCAGACGGTGACGCTCGCGGTCGCCGCCGCCTTGCTCCTCGCAGTCGTCGGGCTCCACCCCGTCTCCGTCCTTCCGGTCCGGTCGCAGTACGCGCTTTCGGTTTTCGTCGTCGCGCTCCTACTTTGGTTGACGAAGCCGGTTCCGTACGCGATTTCGAGTCTTGCCTGCGTCTCCCTGTTGTACGCCCTCGGCGTCGTGGACTCCTTCGAGGCCGCGGTGAGTGGCTTCACCTCCTCGCTCGTGTACTTCCTCCTCGTGTTGTTACTCCTCGGCAACGCGGTCCGGTCAGTGGGGTTGGACACCCGGTTAGCGAACCGACTGCTGTCCCCGGACAGCACCCCTCGTGGGGCGTTTCGTTCCATCGCCCGGAACGTGCTCGTACTGGCGCTGTTCATGCCGTCGGCGATGGCCCGTGCGGTCGCGTTCATCCCCATCGTCGAGGAGGTGACCGAGGAGTTCGACCTCCCGTCGGGAAGCGGGTTCGAGCGCGCGTCGTTCCTCCTCTTGGGTCACATCAACCCCATCGCGTCGATGGCGCTCATGACCGGCGGCGGGATGGCGCTCGTCACCTCTGGCATCCTCGCGACGAGCGTCCGACCGCTCTCGTGGGTCGAGTGGGCGGTCTTGATGATTCCGCCGACAGTGGTTCTCTACGTACTCGCCGCCGCGGCCGCCGGTCTCTTCAACGCCGTCGATGCCGACTCGACTGTCGACCCCGGGAAGCCGGGGATTGCGGACGCGTCCTCCGACGGCGAGTTGACTCGCGAGCAGGGATTCGTCGCGGTGGTGATGGCCGGGACCGTCCTCGCGTGGGTCGTCGGTTCGTTCGTCGGCCTCCCCGAGATTCTCCCGGCGGTCGTCGCGGTCACCGTCCTCGCGCTCCCGGGAGTCGACGTTATCGACGCCGACGACGTCAAGGGTCTCAGCTGGGGCGTCCTCTTTCTCATCGGCGCGACGCTGTCGATTCTGGACGCCTTGGAAGCGACCCAAACCATCGCGCTCGTCGTCGACCTCCTCGCGCAGTTCGTCCCGTTCGAGGCGTTCGGCCACTGGCAACTCGTCGGACTGCTCCTCGGGTTCGCGGTCGCCGTTCGCGTGCTCTTTTCGACCGGGTCGGCCGCCATCGTGGTGATTCTCCCCATCGTGCTGCGGTTCGCGGAGACGTTCGGCGTGACGCGGCTCTATCTCGGACTCGCGGTCCTCCTGGTGGTGGGGTCGACCACGATTCTCCCGTTCAACACGACCGCCGTGCTCGTCTCGCTCGACCGCGGCCCGCTGACGAATCGGGACGTGACGCTGTTCGGGTTCGTGACGATGGGCCTGTCGCTCGTCGTCGTGACTCTCTCGTGGCTCTTCTACTGGCCGCTCGTCGCCTGATTCGGCGGCCGCCCCACCGCCCCGTCCGCGTTCGGCCCGGTATCGCTGCCCGTTGCGGCAACAACCACCTGGCTATTTGTAGGTGAACGGTATCTGCCCGGTACGGGTGAGTTCGCATCTTACGTGTTGAGTTTACGACGGCTCCGACCGGCGTCATGTCGAAGATAGATCGCCGCCTGCGAGACGCCCGGAGCATCGAGTTGGACAACGCGTTTTACGTCGAGGACGGGACGTGGATCGAGTCGCTCACCATCGCCTCGAACGACCCCTTCGACGTGGAGTCCCTCCTCGCCGACATCTCGGGCGTGACCGTCTTCTACGACGAGGAGATTCCGACCGCCTCGACCGACGTGCAGATACGCCGAGTGACGATTCTCGCCAACGAGTCGTACCCGTTCATCCTCGGACTGGTGCTCAGACAGGAGACGATTCCGAACCGCATCGTCCTCCAAGACGGCGTCTTCGAAGTCGTCGCCACCGCGCAGGACTGGGACCACTTCCGGGAACTCGCCGACGAGATTCAGGAGACGCTCGGCGAGTTCGAACTCCGCTCCGTGACGCAGGACGAGACCCCCGGTGAACCGCTCGACAGCGGGCGGTTAAAGGAGGTGTTAATCTCCAAGCTGACCGACGACCAACTCGCGGTTCTGGAGACGGCATTCAACCACGGCTACTTCCACATCCCGCGGGAGACGTCGGAGACCGAACTCGCGGACGAACTGGGCATCGCTCAGTCAACGCTGAGCGAACGACTCCGGACCGCGGAACGAAACCTGCTCGAACTCATCTACGGTCCGCGACAGGAGTAGCGCCGCACCCGCTGGAGAATGTTGCCGCATCTCGACGACCGAGTATATAAAGAACGATAGATATCGGGACGTATCGGGAACAGCACCATGGAAGATACTCCATAACAGGCTGTCGCAATGTCGGAGAAAAATCGTGATAGTTCAGGTGTCGAACGCGGAACTGGCCTCACGCGACGCGACTACGTGGCGGCGACTGCGACCGCCTTCGGCGCGACCGGGCTCGCGGGGTGTACCGGTGGCGGCGGCAACGGGAGCGGCGGGAGCGACGGCGGGTCGAGTCTCACTCCCGATGTCCCCTCCGGGACCCCGGAGACGGTCGAGACGAAGTACTGGCGCGAGTGGGAGACCATCGACGCCGACGAACCGCCGCTCGATTACAGCGCGACAGCCGGTGCGGCGTTGGATCCCGTCCCGCTCGAATTTTCGAGCGAGGACGACCCGTGGATGCGGGAGCACGCGCTCATGGTCCAACGCGGGCTGGACGCGCTCGGCGTTCCGACGCAGCTCAACGACCGACCGCTGAACCAGCTGTACGCACAGAGCTGGGACACGAAGGGGCTCGAAGCCATCCTCTCGATGAGCACCCACGGTCCGGACCCACAGCGCGGGCTGGACCTGAACCCGCTTTTGATGCGGCGGAGCGAGACGAGCCTCTCGAACTACGACAACTACTACCACCCCGACCTACAGGAGGTGCTGACGGAACAGAGCCGGACGACCGACCGCACCGAGCGCGAGGAACTCGTCGCCGAGGCCCAGCGCATCTTCAGCGAGGACGTGGGCGCGCTCATCACGCTGTTCCCCGACGTCATCACCGCGGTCAACACCGACCGCTGGAGCGGTTACGTCCAGACGCCGGGCAACGGGCCGACGAAGGACTCGTTCGTCTGGTCGGAGGTGAACCTCCAGCCCCAGACCGACGACAGAACCTACATCAAGGGCGTGACCACCTCGATGAACTCGCTGAACCTCCCGTGGGCCGCCGGGGGTGCGGAGGCGAAGCGACTGACGTTCATCTACGACGGCCTCTTCGACGCCACGCCGGACCTCGAAGTCGTCCCCGCGCTGGCGACCGGCGGCGGCTTCGTCGACGACACCACCGTCGAACTCACCCTCCGCGAGGGCGTCGAGTGGCACGACGGCGAGCCGTTCACCGCCGAGGACGTGAAGTTCACCGTCGAACTGTACAAGGAACACTCCTCGACCAGTCAGACGCCGTTCTACGAGCCGGTCGAGTCGGTCGAGGTGCTCGGCGACCACGAGGTTCGGTTCAATCTGACGGGCCCCGACGCGGCGTTCATGACCCAGCGCGTCGTTCGCAGCGTCATCATCCCCAAGCACAAATGGGAGGACGTGGAGAACCCGTCCCAGCATAACCCCGAGTCGCCCGTCGGCACGGGGCCGTTCGCGTACGAAAACTGGGAGCAGGGGACCCGCTTCGAGGTGTCGAAAAACGAGGGCCACTGGATGTTCGACGACGGCTGGCGGGCCGACGTGCTCGGCGACCAAGCCACGACCGGCGAGGGCGTCGACCGCGTCATCTGGATCAACGTCGGCAACATCGACTCCATGATCGGCTCGCTGCAGGGCGGCGAAATCGACGCCATCGGCACGACGCTCTCGAACTCGCAGGCCGACCGCGCCGCGAGCACCGCCGGCGTCGAGAAGATGACCTCGGGCAACTTCGCGCCCCTCGACACGAAGCTAATGTTCTCCTGTCCGCTCGTTCGAGACAAGGAGTTCCGCGTCGCCCTCGTCAAGTCGATAGACACCGAGGCTTCGCCGCCGACGTGCTGCAGGACCGCGCGACCGTCCCGAACGGGGAGAACCCGATTTCGGACCTCACGCCGTGGCACACGTCGGACACGACTCACTACGAGTTCGATACCGACGGGGCGAAATCGCTCCTCGAACGGGCCGGTTACACGTGGGACGACGACGGGAATCTCCGGTTCCCCAACGGGGACGCGTGGGCCGCCTTCGTCGAGCGCATCCAGCCCGGAAACCTGCACAAGCGCCGCGACGAACTCGGACAGGCGGACTTCTCGTGAGGTGACGAGCATGTCGAACACTACCCACTCGCGGCGTCGGGGGGGCCGACCATGAGCGAGTTCCAGCGCTTCCTCGCAAAGCGGCTCGCCATCTCTATCGGGCTCACCCTCGTGGCCGTCTCGGTCATCTTCTTCGTCCTGCGCCTGCTCCCCGGCAGCCCGTTCGAGTCGCTCGTCACCGCGGGCAATCTGAGCCAGCAGCAGATCACCGAGATTCGGGCGATGTACGGCCTCGACCAGCCGATGTGGCGGCAGTACCTCAGCTACCTGCAGAGCATCCTGCTGTTCCAGTTCGGCTACTCCATCCTCCGGAGCCAGCCCGTCTGGGAGGTGTTGGCCCCGCGGCTCGTCAACACGCTCATCCTGCTCGTCCCCGCGTTAGTGACGACGGCGGTCCTGAGTTCCCTGCTCGGGATGTACGTCGGCTGGAACCGCGGGAGCAAACTGGAGAAGCTCAGCATCGTCGCCACGACGTTCCTCCGGTCGACGCCGGTGTTCATCACGGGCATCCTCTTCGTCATCGTGTTCGCGTACAACCTCGAACTGGTGCCCGCCTTCGGGATGCGCTCTATCAGCGCCTCGCCGGAGGGCTACGTCGAGCGGTTCGCGTCGCTCGACTTCCTGCACCACTACATCCTGCCGTTTACCGTGTCCGTGCTGTATTACAGCGGCGATTTCCTGCTTTTGGCGCGCAACGGCGTCGTCGAAAAGCGGGGCTCCGAGTTCCTCAAGCTCCACCGCGCCAAGGGGCTCTCTGAGATGCAGCAGCTCGCGCGGGCGGGCCGGAACTCCATGCTGCCGATTCTGACCTACTTCGCGCTGCGTCTCGGGATGATATTCCAGGGACTCATCCTGCTCGAAGTCGTCTTCGGCTGGCCCGGCATCGGCCGCGAACTCGTGCTCGCCATCCAACAGCAGGACTACCCGCTGGTGCAGGCGGCCGTGTTCATCATGGCGCTCGCGGTCATCGTGGCGAACCTCGTGGCCGACGTGCTGTACGCCTACTTCGACCCGACCGTCTCGACCAGCGGGGGTGGTGTCGCGTGAGCACCGAGACGAAGCCCGAAGCCGAACTGAAAAAGCGCGTCGAGGAGATCGCGGAGACGCTCCGCGACCAGTTCACGTTCCTGCGGCGCGACCGCCTCGCGTTCGCCGGCGTCGTCATCGTCGCGGCGTTCGTCTTCCTCGGCCTCCTCGGCCCCGCGCTCGCTCCGCACGACCCCATCGAGCACACCGTCCGCGACGACGCCGGGTCGATGCTGCGGCTGTCGGAACCGACCGGCGCGGCCCCCTTCGGGACGACTGCCTACGGGAAAGACGTCCTGAGCCAGTTCCTCGCCGGCGCGCAGCCGACGTTTATCGTCGGACTGTTCGGCGGCATCGGAACCGGCGTGCTCGGCTTCCTCGTGGGGCTCGTCAGCGGCTACTACGGCGGCTGGGTCGACGAGGTTCTCATGCGCCTCACGGACCTCACGTTCTCTCTGCCGTTCACGCCGATGGCGCTGTTGCTCCTGACGTTCGTGACGCCGAGCGTCTGGCTCATGACGGGTATCATCGTCGCGTTCCTCTGGAAGATGCCCGCGCGCGTCGTCCGCTCCGAGGTGCTCTCCGTCAGGGAGCGGACCTTCGTGAAGTCGGCGCGCGCCAGCGGCGCGAGCGACCTGCGGACGATGCTCTACCACGTCGCGCCGAACGTGCTTCCCATCGGATTTCTCTACACGGCCTACGGCATCGCGTGGGCCATCGCCGCGCAGGCCAGCCTGGCGTTCCTCGGCTTCGGCGACCCGACCGTCACGAGTTGGGGCCGGATGCTCCGACAGGTGTTCGAATCGGGCAACATGCGCGTCGCCTGGTGGTGGGTGCTCCCGCCCGCGCTGGGCATCGCGGCCATCACCACCTCGGTGTTCCTCATCGGCCGCGCCTACGAAGAAGTTATCAACCCGGAAATTCAGACCGAACAATGAGCCTCCTCGACATCACGGACCTCACGGTCACGTACTCGACCGACAGCGGAACCGTCCACGCCGTCAACGACGTGTCGTTCAGCATCGACGAGGGCGTCAACTACGGCCTCGCCGGCGAGTCCGGCTCGGGGAAATCGACGCTGGCCGAGGCGGTTCTCGGCCTCCTCCCGAGCAACGGCTCCGTCGAATCCGGCAGCATCGAATTCCAGGGCCGCGACCTGACCGGCCTCAGCGAGCGCGAGCGCCGCGACGTGCTCTGGGAGGACATCGCCTACATCCCCCAGAGCGCGATGGACTCGCTCGACCCGGTGATGTCCACCGGCGCGCAGATTCGACAGGCGATTCAGACCCATCGGAACGTCACCGACGACAAGGCGCGTTCGCGGGTCAGAGAACTGTTCGAAATCGTCGGGCTCGACCCCGACCGCATCGACGACTATCCCCACGAGTTCTCCGGCGGGATGCGCCAGCGCGTGACTATCGCCATGGCGCTCGCGCTCGAACCGGACCTCATCATCGCCGACGAACCGACCACGGGTCTCGACGTCATCGTCCAAGACAAGATTATCGACAAGATTCTGGAGATACAGGACCGGATGGACAGTTCGCTGCTTCTCATCACCCACGAAATCGGCGTCATCGCCGAGACGTGCGACGAGCTGTCCATCCTCTACGGCGGGAAGGCGATGGAGCAGGGGAGCGTCGACAACGTCCTCGTCAACCCCACGAATCCGTACACGATGGGGCTGAAGAACTCCTTCCCCGAGATTGAGGAGGGCGACCAGGACCCCGTCTCGATTCCGGGGTCGCCGCCGAACCTGAGCGAGTCACCCAGCGCGTGCGTCTTCAAGGACAGGTGTCCGTTCGCGACCGAGGAATGCGAGGCGTCCCATCCGGACCTCGTCGACCTGCCGAACCGCAACCACCGCTCGGCGTGCCACCACGTCACCAAAGCCGCCCAGATGCGGCGCGACGCCACCGACCCGGAGACGTGGGGCATCCCCGACAGTCACGACGAATCGGACCGCGGCGAAGTGCTCCTCGAAACCGACGGCCTTGAGAAGTACTACGAGCAGAGCCAGCCGCTCTTGGAGAAACTCAGGGGCAACGACCCGAACTACGTCCGCGCCGTCGACGGCGTCTCCCTGCGGGTCCGGCGGTCAGAAATCCTCGGCGTCGCCGGCGAGTCCGGCTGTGGGAAGTCGACGCTCGGCGAGACCATCGCGCTTCTCAAACAGCCGACCGGCGGCGAGTTCGTCTTCGACGGCGAGTCCTACGAGCACTACGCCGACGGGAACATGCGCGAGTTCCGCCGGAAGGTGCAGATAATCTTCCAGGACCCCTTCGACTCGCTCAACCCGAGACAGACGGTTCGGCAGTTGGTCGGCGAACCGCTCACCATCCACGACTACCGGACCGACGAGCGCGAACGGGCCGTCGTCGAGACGCTGGAGAAAGTCGGGCTCACGCCCGCGCGGAAGTTCCTCGACCAGTACCCCCACCAGCTCTCTGGGGGTCAACGCCAGCGCGTCGCGGTGGCCAAAGCGCTCGTCCTCGACCCCGACTTCCTCATCTGCGACGAACCGGCGTCGATGCTCGACGTGTCGCTGAAGGTGAACCTGCTGAACCTCCTTCGAGAACTCGCGGACACGGAGGACATCGGTATCGTCTACATCTCTCACGACCTCGCCAGTCTGGTGCAGGTGTCGGACCGGCTCGCGATTATGTACCTCGGGCGGGTCATCGAGGAGGGCGACGTCGAGTCCGTCGCGGCCGAGCCGAAACACCCGTACACCACCTCGCTCCTCGCGGCCGCCCCCGAGAAGGACCCGACGGTCGACCGCGACCGCGTCCTGCTCGACGGCGAGCCTCCGAACCCGGTCGACCTCCCGCCGGGGTGCGTCTTCGCCCCGCGGTGCCCGAAGGCCGAAGACGAGTGCCGGGAGAGCGAACCCGGGCTCGACACCGTCCGAAGCGGCGACCACCGCGCCGCGTGCTACTTCCCGGACGGGGAGACCCCCGCCGCGGACGACCCCGCCGACGACCGCTCCGGCACATACGGGGACCCCGAGTTCTCGTCGCCGGCTAGTGGCGACTCGGCGAGCGACTGACGCCCTCCTTCGATTCCGCTCCCGTCGTCTCTTTGGCGACCTCCCGGTAGCGCCGCGTCTCGATTCGGATTCGAGGTCTGGACCGCTGCAGTAGTATTGTGGAAAATAAAAAATCCTATCAAAAACGAGATTGGAAAGTCTCCAATATATCGGCTAAATTAATTTGTTTTGGCTGTTTAAAGCGACCACAACTGAATGAAAATGCATCACTATTGGGTATAGTTGATATTCCATCAGAAATATCCGACTATGGCCGGTAGGAATCAGTTTAAAAAGCAAAAACACCGAGCTATTTGTGTTTAATTGGGGCTTTTCCCTGATCTCCCTCGTATATAGTATTGTAGTTATTTTGGTTTTCTATCTCGGTTTGGGTTGCGGCCGTTCGAGGGCTCGCTTACGCCAACTCCGAGACGTCGAACACCGGCTTGCACGTCCCGCCCTCGATGAACGTCTCGAAGGCCTCGTCGGCTTCGAGCAGCGAAAACCGGGTGTCGACGAACGTCTCGCAGTCCACGTCGCCGTCGCGAATCAGGCGGAAAGAGCGCTCGAAGTCCTCGTACATGGAGGCGTACGAACACTGGAGGTCGATTTCGGCCCGGACGAGCGGGGAGTAGGGCATCGTGGTCTCGCCGGTCTGCCCGACGAGGACGATTTGACCGCCCTTGCGGACCTCCTCGACGGCCGTCGTGAGCCCCGAGGGGTGGCCGGTCGTGTCGAACACCACGTCGTAGCCGACGCCGCCGGTGTGGCGCTCGCGTCGCGCCTCGGTGTCGTCGTCGGCGACGTTGACCGTCTCGAACCCGAGTTCCTCGGCGAGCGGGAGCCGATACTCGGCGTCCTGTCCCACGCCGGAGACGACGACGGTCCCGCCCTGCGCGGCCGCGATTTGGGCCGTGAGGAGGCCGATTGGCCCCGGTCCCTCGACCAGTACGCGGTCGCCCGCGCCGACCCGCGAGTTCTCGATGACGGCGCGCGCGGCGATGCTCGTCGGCTCCGCGACCGCGGCGTGTCGCTGTTCCACGTCGTCGGGAATCGGGTGCAGGGCGCGTTCCGGGACGGCGATGAAGCGCTCGTACGCGCCGTCGTGGTCGACGCCGGTGATGACCGCGTCCTGGCAGACGTTCTCCTCGCCGATGCGACACTGGTAACACTCGCCGCAGCCCCGAATCGGCCGTTCGACCACGCGGTCGCCGACACCGAACTCAGTCACGCCGTCGCCGACTTCGACCACGCGCCCGGCGTACTCGTGGCCGATGACGGTCGGGAGCTCCATCCGCTCGAAGGCGGATTCGAACTCGTAGATACCCGCGTCACTCCCGCAGAGGCCGGCGTAGTCGACCTCTACGAGCACTTCTCCCGTCCCCGGCTCCGGTTTCTGTCGCTCGACGAACTCCATAGCGCCGGAGCTACGCTCCACTTTGGCAAGTCCTCGCATGAGAGCACATGTGGCACGGGTCGGTAAAAACGTATTGCATGCGGCACTCCAGTCGCGCGTTCCGCAACTATCATGTCGGCACCGTGCGGACTGGAACCCATGGTCGCATACGAGCACACGCCAGTCTCCGTCAGTGACAAGCGCGTCGTCGTCGTCGGCGGAACGAGCGGTATCGGACAGGCAATCGCCCTCGGATTCGCCAGCGAGGGCGCGGACGTCCTCGCAACCAGCCGACGCGAGTCGGCGGTCGACGAGACGGCCGACGCGATCGAGGACTTGGGGGCGAACGCGGTTCGAGAGACGTGCGACGTGACCGACCCGGCCTCGCTCGAACGCGTCCGCGAGCGCGCCGTCGAGGAGTTCGGGGGCATCGACGTGGTCGTCGCCTCACAGGGGGCGATTTCGCGCGAGTCGGTCCGCGACATCGACGACGACGCGTGGGACCACGTCACCGACATCGCGCTCGGGGGCGTCCGCCGCGTGACGCAGGCGATGGCTCCCGCCGTCGCCGACGGCGGTCGATAATCAACATCTCCTCTCTGGCCGCGCGGCTCTCGATGGCGAACCTCCCCGCCTACTCGGCGGCGAAGGGCGGCGTCGAGGCGTTCACCCGCGCGTCCGCGAAGGAACTCGCGCCCGAGATACGCGTCAACGCCATCGCGCCCGGGTTCGTCATCACGCCGCAGAACGCCGACACCTACGCCGAGGGGACCGAAAAGCGCGAGCGAATCGACGAGCGAACGCCGCTCGGCCGGGTCGCGGAGCGAGAGGAAATCGTCGGTGCGGCGGTCTTCCTCGCGAGCGACGCGTCTTCGTTCGTGACGGGCGAAGTCGTCACCGTCGACGGCGGCTTCGCGGACAGCGCGTTCTGACCGGCTGTTCTCCTTTTGCGTCGCGGATTCGTCGCTCGTGACCGCGCGCGCCGCCTTCGGGTAGTCTCCGGCCTCTCCCCGCTCCCCGGCGGGCCGTCTCCGTTTGATTCCGGTCACCGCAGGACGATAATTCTGTAATAGGGAACGACACCGTCGAATTACACACTGCCTCGTCCGTGCCCGTTCGTCGCCGCGATGACTCGGTAATATCGCGTCCGTTTCCCGTCGTCAGCCGTTCTGGATTACAAGCGTACTCGTGTAATTCATGCGGTCCTCTCCGACCGTAGAATGCACCAGTCGCGCGATTTCTTGTTCGAATACGTCGAGATTCTGTTCTGTAATAGACAATATTCAGTTATCACTGTCTCTCGACTCGAAAGCCCCCGAATATCGACGCAGACGGTTCAAAGCGGCCGAACTGCCCCCTGTTCGAGACCCGTTTTCGGCAGTCCCTTCCCCAGTTCTCTGTGGCGGTCTGATACGCCCATCTCCGAGTTGTTCGGTCGACAGCTCCCTGCATCACACTCTGTTCTGTCTATGGGAACATTTGTGTCGGCCTTCAGCACGGTGGTCCCGAGTGCGCGTCGACCACGATGCCCCGGCCTGCCGGCGGTCGAGCGAGACGAGGACGACCACTACCCGCGCTCGTCAGGGGTTCGAGACCGAACCCGCCGCCGTTTCGTGTTTCTGTGTCTCACCCCTCGCACCCCGCTCGCGTCGGGACGTACTTTTTTAACAATCGCTGGTAATGGGGTTACTGAATGCACTACCACCAGCTAGCGGTGTCGGGAGAGCGACACCTCACGGTGAGTCGTGACTCCACGACGTACGACCTCACGAGCGCCGACCCGGACCTTCGGACGTTCGGAGACTTGGCTCGGGTGGCGAGTATCGCCCGGACTTCCATCGACCGACTCGCGGCCGAACTGACCGAGGACGCGGACGTGGTCGACGACGCGTTCGTCGACCGACACGCGACCGTCCCGGTCGACGCGGAGGAGGTTTGGGCCGCGGGCGTCACCTACCAAATCAGCGAACAGGCGCGCGAGGAGGAGAGTTCGATGCCGGACATGTACTTCGACGTGTACGACGCCGACCGGCCGGAGATCTTCTTCAAAGCGACACCGTCGCGAACGGTCGAACCGGGCGACGCCATCGGCGTCAGGGACGACTCAGAGTGGGACGTTCCCGAACCCGAACTCGGAATCGTCCTCCGCCGCGGCGAAATCGTCGGCTACACCGTCGGCAACGACGTGAGCAGTCGTTCCATCGAGGGCGAAAACCCGCTGTATCTGCCGCAGGCCAAGGTCTACGACCGCTGTTGCTCTATCGGTCCGTGCGTGGTCACGCCGGACGACGTCGACGACCCCCACGAGTTGGAGATGAGCATGACCATCGAACGCGACGGCGAGGTCGTCTACGACGACGCCACGAACACGAGCGAGATGGTCCGGAGCTGTGAGGAACTCGTGTCGTACTTCACGCGCCACAACACGGTCCCCGAACTGGCGGTCATCCTCACGGGCACGTCGCTCGTCCCGGAGCACCCGTTCGACCTGCAGGCGGGCGACCGCGTCGACATCACCGTCGAGGGCATCGGCACGCTCTCGAACTCCGTCACCACCGTATGAGTCCACGGCCGTCGACCTCGTCGAGGAGTTCACGCGCCGGGACTGGCGGGACGACGACGTGGCTGGCACCGACGGGGTCGCCGTGACCGGCCTCGGGTGGTGGACCCGCGACGAGGCGTCCGAGCTCTGAGAGACCGCGGTCGTCGTTAGCTCGAAGGCGAACCACGGTGCGACGGCGCATAGACCGATTCGACGGGGTTTCTCCAGCAGTTTTATCACCGGAGTCGCCTGAATTCCTCCCATGAAATTCGGCATCGTCGGCACGGCGGGCATCGGCGTCAAATCGGTCATCCCGGCGGTTCAGGCCAGCGAACACGCGGCGGCCGCCATCGCGTCTCGCGACGAGGCGCGGGCGAGCGCGGTCGCCGACGAACTCGGTATCCCCACCGCGTACGGGAGTTACGAGGCGCTTCTGGCCGACGACTCACTCGACGCGGTCTACATTCCGCTCCCCAACAGCCTCCACGCCGACTGGGTTCGCGCGGCCGCCGACCGCGGCCTGCACGTCCTCTGCGAGAAGCCGCTGACCGCCAGCGCCGACGAGACGGCCGCCGTCTTCGACTACTGCGAGGACGCGGGCGTCACGCTGATGGAGGGGTTCATGTACCGGTTCCACCCGCGGACCGAGCGGGCCGCGGAACTCGTCGCCTCCGAGCTCGGCGAGGTCGTCTCGGTCACGTCGAACTTCTCGTTCCGGCTCCCCGACGGGGCCGAGAACATCCGCATCGACCC
This sequence comes from Haloferax sp. ATB1, assembly GCF_000730175.1. Classification (NCBI taxonomy): domain Archaea; kingdom Methanobacteriati; phylum Methanobacteriota; class Halobacteria; order Halobacteriales; family Haloferacaceae; genus Haloferax; species Haloferax sp. ATB1. The sequence goes on from NZ_JPES01000100.1 coordinate 41,755, forward strand.
CGACCTCGCCGGCGGGAGCGTCATGGACGTGGGCTGTTACGCCGTCAGCGCGGCGCGGCTCTTCCTCGGGACGCCCGACCGGGTGTACGCGACCACGACCGACACGCGCGACTGCGGCGTCGACACGCGGATGTCGGGCGTCTTGGAGTACGACGACGGCGCGACCGCCCGCGTCGAGTCGTCGTTCGACACGCCCGAGACCCAGTACTACCGCGTCCAGACCACCGACGGCTGGCTGGAGGCGAAGACCGCGTTCAACGTCGACCCGACGGCCTCGGCCGAACTCACCTACGCCACCGACGGCCGCGTCGTCACGGAGACGTTCGACCCGACCGACAGCTACCGCCGCGAGGTCGAGGCGTTCGCCCGCGCCGTCGAGACCGGCGAGACGCCGCGAATCGACCGCGAGGAGTCCGTTGCGGTCATGCGGACCATCGACGCGATTTACGAGAGCGCCGAGACCGGGGCCGCGGTCGACCTGAACTGACCGCCCGCGGTCGCTGTCCGCTTCGGCTCAGTCCAGCCGAACGTCAGAGCGGAACTCGGGCCGTCCGGTCGCCGCCACGTCGAGGCGGAACAGCGCACCCGCGTCCTCGTCCTCGTCTGCTCCGCCGTCCGGGTCGCCGCCGGCGGTCGTCACGTAGAGCGAATCGAGGTCGGCCCCGCCGAAGGCGACGCTCGTCACTTTCTCCGTCGGCACGTCGAACCGGTCGAGTTCGGTTCCGTCGGTGTCGTACCTGACCACACAGCTTCCTTCCCAGCGGGCCGACCAGATGTTGCCCGCCGAATCGACCGTCATCCCATCAGGGAGTCCCGGCGTCTCCGGCGACTCGACGAACCGCTCGCGGTCCGCGACGGCCCCCGTCTCCTCGTCGTAGGCGTACCGATAGATAGTGTGGGCCTCGGTCTCCGTGAAGTAGAACCGCTCGCGGTCGCGGGTAAAGCCCATCCCGTTCGGGATGCCGACGCCGGTTTCGACCGTCGTCACCGTTCCATCGGTGTCGAGTCGGAACAGCCGCCCGCCCGCGGACTCCGAGGGCATCGTCCCGCAGAACACTCGTCCCGCGGGGTCGGCGATGACGTCGTTGAACCGGGTCGGTGAGTCGACGATTTCCGTCGCCCCTGTGAGTTCGCCACCGACGACGCGCCCGACGCGGCCGCGGTCCATGAACGCCAGGAGCGACCCGTCGCGCTGTAACGTCACTCCGGCGATGACCGACGCCTCGACCGGACAGTCGTGCGCCCCGGTCTCGGGGTCGTAGCGGTGCAACCGGCCACCTTCGATATCCACCCAGTACAGTCGCTTCTCTTCGGGGTGCCAGACCGGCCCCTCGCCGAGTCGGCACGACGTGTCGACCACTCGCGTGACGGTCATAGGCGTTCGTTCGGAACCGACCGCAAAATACGCTTCCCTCGATTGTTGGGGGTGCCGTCGCGCCCGCCCCCGTTCAGAAGTGCGAGAGCTTGTCGCGCCGGTAGAGGTCGAGCGACAGCACCGTGTTCGGCGACCGCTGGCGGACCGCGTAGGCGATGGCGTCGGCGACCTCTATCGCCTCCGTCACCGACCCCTCCTCGAACGACTCTTCGAGCGTCTCGCCGCTCTCGGAGCCGAACTCGGTCCGGACCTCGGTCGGGTTGACGCAGGTCACGCCGACGTTCTCCTCGCCGATGGACCCCTGCAGGCTCGACGCGAACCCGCGGACCCACCACTTCGTCGCGGCGTACACCGGGTTGTGGGGTCGGGGGTGGTTCCCGGACATGCTCCCGAGGAAGACGAGGTTCCCCTCGGACTCCACGAGGTGCGGAATCGCCTCTCTCGCCGTGTAGAACATCCCGTCGACGTTGACGCCGGTCATCAGGCGGTACTCCTCGTCGGTGAGTTCGGCGACCGACTTGTCGATGCCGAGGCCGGCGTTGCAGACGACGATGTCGAGCGAGCCGAAGCGCTCGACGGTCGCGTCGACGAGCGCCCGGACCGCGTCGGAGTCGGTCACGTCCGTCGGCACGACGCTCACGGCGGCGTCCGTCGTCTCGCGAATCTCCTCTGCGAGCGATTCCAGCCGTTCGGCTCGGCGGGCGGCGAGACACACGTCCGCGCCGTCCTCGGCGAGCACGCGCGCGGTCGCCGCGCCGATTCCCGAACTCGCACCCGTGACGAGTGCTGTGCGTCCGTCGAGCGGATCGTCCATGGCGGTTGGTCGGTCGACCATACGCCGTGATTAGCTCCCTGCCGCATACGTGTTTCCCCGCGACAACGTCGCGCCGAACGCCGAGACTCGTCGAACGCCGTCTGCGGACCGCGACGCGAGCCGGAGCCCGCCTGCGAGGGGGTGTCGCGGCCGACGACAGTTCCCGCGCGGGCTTCGCTCGGTTCTCGACCGCGCTCCCACGCTCGACCGACGCAGTTCCGCCCGCAATTCTTGCGAAAGACGTTCGCTCGACCCTGTGGAGCTGTTACATAACCATCATTCATTCACAACCTATATATGCGGGTAGCTAACATGGGTATAACATGGCTGAGAACGACAGTAGCGATAAAAGTGTGAACCGTCGAAAGTATCTCACTGTCCTGTCCGCGGGTGTCGCAACCGGCATCGCTGGATGTACCGGCGGTGGCGGCTCCGAGACGGATGGAACCGAAAGCGGAAGCGAAAGTGGAAGCGGTTCTGACGGTACCTCCGACACCGAGACCGGCGGGAGCAGTTCGGGCGGCACGTGGGACTCGCAACTCGAAGTGCTCCACGGTTGGGCCGGCGGCGACGGCGAGGCGGCGGTCACCGCGCTCATCGAGGCGTTCGAGGAGGAGTATCCAGAGATGGATACGAACTTCCAAGCGGTCGGCGCGAGCGCGAACGTGAACCTCAACGCGACGATTCTCCGACGACTGGCGAACAACAACCCGATGAGTTCGTTCGCCAACTGGCCGGGGAAGAACCTCGAACGGTACTCGGGCGCGCTGATGGACCTCGAAGCCGACGTGTGGGACGCCGAAGGATTCAAAGACACCATGCAGTCCCGCGCGGTCGAACTGTGTAAGTTCAACGACAAGATGCCGGCGGTCCCGATCGGCTCCCACCGGATGAACAACCTGTTTTACAACACCGCCGTGTTCGAGGAGGCCGGCATCGACGCGTCGAGCCTCGACAGCGTCGACGCGCTCCTCGACGCGCTCGAAGCCATCGACCAGAACACGGACGTGACGCCGATGGCGCAGGCGATGGTCGCGCCGTGGACGAACCTCCAACTCTGGGCGCAGATTCTGACGAGCCAGAGCGGCGTCGAGGCGTACACGAACTTCATCGAGGGCAACCCCGACAGGGCGGCCGTCGTCGAGGCGCTCGAAGCGCTGAAGACCATCAACGAGAACTACATCACCGCCGACGCCTCGTCCATCAGCTTCACGACGGCGGGGCAGAAGGTCATCTCGGGGAACGCGGCGACCATCCATCAGGGGAACTGGGTGTACGGAATGTTCCGCGCCGACGACAGCTTCAACTACAAAGAGCAGTGGGACTGGATACCGTTCCCGGGGACGGAAGGTATCTACTTCTACCACGTCGACTCCATCGTCGCGCCGAGCAACAACCCGAGCCGCGAGGAGACCATCGCGTGGCAGAAGTTCGTCGGCACGAAGAAGGCCCAAATCGCCTTCAACAACCCCAAGGGGTCGGTCCCGCTTCGCACCGACATCGACCCGAGCGAACTGACCGACTTCCTCGCGATGACGTACGAGGACCTCACCGACTCGGAGGCGTACCCGCCGACCATCGCCCACGGTCTCGCCGTCACGCCCAAAACGATGGGCGCGTGTAAGACCGCCTTCGGCGATAACTTCATGGGGCCGTTCAAGGTCGAAGCCACCGCCGACGCGCTCGTCGAAGCGGTCTCCGAGTAACGCCTCGGTCGAAATCACAGCCCCATCATCAACAAATAACATATAGGTACATCGATGGCAACACACGATAACACGGAGCACGTCGCCGACGCGACCGACGAGGCGGTCGGGTGGGAGTCGAAGCTCCGGTATTTCCTCAACAGCGACTTCGTTCGCTCCTCGCCGTACTGGGGAATCCCGTTCGTCCTCATGAGCATCGCCGTCTACGGTGGCATCGGCTACAACTTCGCAATCTCGTTTACGGATTACGAGGGCCTCGGGACGCCCGATTACTCCACGCTCGACTTGGATATGTACGCACAGGCGCTGTCGAGCGAGGCGTTCAGGGCCGCCGCGCAGAACAACTTAGTCCTCCTCGTGGGCTTTACGACCGTCTGTCTGGTGCTCGGGCTGTTCCTCGCGGTCCTCTTGGACCACGGCATCAGGTTCTCCGAGAAGTTTCAGACGGTCTATCTCCTCCCGATGAGCCTCTCGTTCGTCGTCACCGCGCAACTGTGGCTCTGGATGTTCAACGTCGAAAGCGGCATCCTCAACCTCGTCGTGACGACTCTCGGGTTCAACCCGGTGGACTGGCTCGGGAATCCGTCGATAGCGCTCGGGGCGGTGATATTCGCCCTCATCTGGCAGTTCAGCGGGTACACGATGGTCGTCTACCTCGCGGGACTCCAGTCGATTCCCGACGACCAGTTCGAGGCGGCCCGCGTCGACGGCGCGAGCATGATTCGGACCTACCTCCGCATCATCGTCCCGCAACTCAAGGAGGCGTCCGTCAGCGCGGCCGTCGTGCTGATGGTGTTCGCGCTGAAGGCGTTTACCTTCCTGTACGCGCTCGTCGGCCGGTACCGCCCGCCGAACGGGACGGACATCCTGGCGACGCTCATGGTCCGCCGGGCGTTCAAGTTCGGTGAGTGGGCCTACTCGGCCGCCATCGCGACCATGCTTCTCATCATGGCGCTCGGCGTCATCGGACCGTACCTCTACTACCAGTACAAACAGGGGAGCCTCTGACCATGTCACAGCCGTCATCCACAGGCAGCTTCGACGTCGCATCGCTCGTCGAGGACGTGAACCTGCGGCGCGTCGCTCAGTACGCGCTCGTCGTGTTCTTCCTCGGATTCTTCCTCGTCCCGCTGGAGACGGGAATCATGACCGCCATCAAGACGAACGAGTCGGTCGCTCGCTCGCTTCCCTTCGCGCCGCCCGTCGGCGAGGGCTTCACCCTCGGGAACGTCCAGTTCGCCCTCGAACAGCTCTCGGGGTCGTTCTTCAACTCGCTCATCATGTCGATTCCGGCGACCATCGGGAGCGTCCTGTTCGGGAGTATGGCCGCCTACGGCCTGACGATGGTCAACTGGCGGGCGCAGATGGGCATGCTGATGCTGTTCGTCATCGGCGTCTTCGTCCCGTATCAGGCCGTGTTGGTCCCGCTCGCGCGCTTCTGGAACAACATCTTCCCGCTCGCACGGATGATAGAGCCGATGGTGGCGTCGATACCCTTCTTCCAGGGGTACCACGCCGACCTCGTGCCGCTCGTCATCACCCACATCGCTTACGGGATTCCCATCTGTACGATACTGTTCCGGTCGTACTACCAGAGCCTCCCGAACTCGCTCGTCGAGGCCGGGAAGATCGACGGCGCGAGCATCACGAAGATTTACCGGCGCGTCATCCTGCCCATCTCGAAGCCGATGTTCGGCGTCGTGTTCATCTACCAGTTCACGCAGATTTACAACGAGTTCCTCTTCGCGTTCACGCTGGTCACCGGGTCCGACGCGCCCGCGGCACCGGTCACGCTGGTGCTGCCCGCAATCGGGGCGTCGACCTCCGGCATCGACTTCGGTATCAGGATGTCCGCGGCGTTCCTCGCGGCGGTTCCGACGCTCATCCTGTACGTCGCGTTCGCCGAACAGTTCGCCAAGGGACTTCGGACGGAGGCCTAACCTATGGGAGAGATTCAACTCACCGACCTGACGAAGCGCTTCGGCGACACCGTCGCCGTCGACGACCTCTCGCTCGACATCGACGACGAGGAGTTCCTCGTGCTCGTCGGTCCCTCGGGGTGCGGGAAGTCGACGACGCTCCGGATGCTCGCCGGCTTGGAGACCCCGACCAGCGGCGACATCTACATCGGCGGGGACCACATGAACTACCGCGTCCCGCAGAACCGCGACATCGCGATGGTGTTCCAGGACTACGCGCTGTACCCGCACATGACCGTCCGGCAGAACATCCGGTTCGGGCTGGAAGAAGAGGAAGGGTACACGTCCGCGGAGCGCGACGAGCGCGTCGTCGAGGTCGCCGAGACGCTCGGCATCTCGGACCTGCTCGACCGGAAACCCGACGAACTCTCCGGCGGCCAGCAACAGCGTGTCGCCCTCGGTCGCGCCATCGTGCGTGACCCGGAGGTGTTCCTGATGGACGAGCCGCTGTCCAACTTGGACGCCAAACTGCGCGCGGAGATGCGCACCGAACTCCAGAACCTACAGGACCAACTCGCGGTCACGACCGTCTACGTCACCCACAACCAGACCGAGGCGATGACGATGGCCGACCGCATCGCCGTCATGGACGACGGCGAACTCCAACAGGTGGCCTCTCCCTTCGAGTGCTACCACCGCCCGAACAACCTGTTCGTCGCGGAGTTCATCGGCGAGCCGATGATAAACCTCGTCCGTGGGACGCGCTCGGAGACGACGTTCGTCGGCGAGCACTTCTCGTACCCGCTCGACGAAGACGTGATGGAGTCCGTCGGCGCCCGCGAGGACCTCGTCTTGGGGATTCGCCCCGAAGACATCGCGGTCGTTGACGCGACGACCGACGACACCGCCGACGACACCGCGCTCGGCGACCACGAACTCCGGATGGACGTGACCGTCGTGGAACCCCACGGCGACCAGAACGTCCTCCACCTCTCGCACCCGGACCAACCCTCCGCCGACGACGCCCTGCAGGCGGTCACGGAGGGGATGCACCTCGTCACGCGGGGCGACCGCGTCACGGTGACGATTCCGCCGGACAAGATTCACGTGTTCGACGCGGAGACCGGAACCGCGGTGCACAACCGCCGCTACGACCAGGAAGACGACCGCACGCAACTCGAACAGTAGCCATGGCACGATTAACACTCGACGACGTGACGAAGGTGTACACCGACGACGGCGGCGGCGACATCGTCGCCGTCGAAGACCTCTCGCTCGACATCGACGACGGGGAGTTCCTCGTGCTCGTCGGTCCCTCGGGGTGCGGGAAGTCGACGACGCTCCGGATGATGGCGGGCCTCGAAACCGTCACCGAGGGCGAACTCAGACTCGAAGAGCGCGTCCTCAACGACGTGTCCGCGCAGGACCGGGACATCGCGATGGTGTTCCAGTCGTACGCGCTGTACCCGCACAAGAGCGTCCGCGGGAACATGTCGTTCGGTCTCGAAGAGTCGACCGACCTCCCTGACGACGAGATACGTCAGCGGGTCGAAGAGACGACCGATATGCTCGGCATCTCGGACCTGCTCGACCGCAAGCCCGGACAGCTTTCGGGCGGCCAGCAACAGCGGGTCGCGCTGGGGCGGGCCATCGTCCGTGACCCGGAAGTGTTCCTGATGGACGAGCCGCTGTCCAACTTGGACGCCAAACTCCGGGCGGAGATGCGGACCGAACTCCAGCGCCTGCAGGGGGAACTCGGCGTCACGACCGTCTACGTCACCCACGACCAGACCGAGGCGATGACGATGGGCGACCGCGTCGCCGTCCTCGACGACGGCGAACTCCAGCAGGTCGGCACGCCGCTGGACTGCTACCACCGCCCGAACAACCTGTTCGTCGCGGGCTTCATCGGCGAACCGTCGATGAACTTCTTCGACGGGTCACTGGAGGGCGACACCTTCGGCGGCGACGGCTTCGACTACCCGCTTTCGGGCGCGACCAGAGACCAACTCGGCGACGTGAGCTCCCTCACACTCGGTATCCGGCCCGAGGACGTCGCGGTCGGAGACCAGCGGTCGAGCGACCGAACGTTCGACGCCGAGGTCGTCGTCGTCGAGCCGCAGGGGAACGAGAACACCGTCCACCTGCGGTTCGTCGGCGGGGGCGAGGGGACCCAGTTCACCGCCACCACGACCGGCAAGTCGAGAGTCGAAGCGGGCGACCGCACGACCGTCTCGTTCCCCGAAGACGCGGTTCACCTGTTCGACGGGGAGACCGGCGACGCGCTGAAGAACCGAGAGCTCCCGTCGAACCGCGCCATCGGTGCGTTCGTCTCGGACTGACCGGTCACCGCTTTCTGCGCTTTCTGTTTCTCGTCCGCGGTTCGCGCGCCGTTCTCAGCCGTCGAGCTATCCGCGTCGGCGTAGCGACTGTCTCCGCGAATCGCGTCGCTCCGGTATCGAACTCCAGCGAGTGAAAAGGCGGCCGCGACGGCGCGCCGCGGGTCGAGAGACGCTCACTTCTCTCGCCCGCGGTGGTGCGTCCGGGTTATGGGTGTTGCATGTCAGGTTGATGCGGCCGCCGTGGGAGAGTCTCGTCCTCGGTGTCGGCTTACTCCTCGTCGAAGAGAGTCTCCCCTTCGACCATGTGTTCTCCGACGGCGTCGAGGTCGAGCGTCAGCCCGAGACCGGGCTTCTCGGGAATCTCCATCCGACCGTTCTGAATCAGGTCGTCCTCCTCGACGAGGTCCTCCCACCAGCCGAGCTGGTAGGAGTGGTATTCGAGGGCAAGCGAGTTCGGGATGGCCGCAGCGACTTGTGCAGACGCCATCGTCCCGATGGGCGACGAGACGTTGTGCATCGCCACGGGGATGTAGTACATGTCCGCGAGGTCGGCGATCTTCCGCGTCTCGCGCATGCCGCCGACGCGGGGCAGGTCGGGCGCGATGATGTCCACCGCCTGCGGTTCGAGCAGCGTCCGCTGGCCGAACTTCCGGTAGACGTTCTCGCCGACCGCGATGGGCGTCGTCGTGGACTGCGTCACGAGCTTCTGTACGTCGTGGTTCTCCGGCGGGACGGGGTCTTCGAGCCACCACACGTCGTAGTCTTCCAGCTCGGCGGCGAGGCGCTTTGCGCTCCCGCCGGTAAAGGACCAGTGGCAGTCGAACGCCACGTCCGCGCGGTCGCCGACGGCTTCGGTGACGGCTTCGACGATTTCGACCTTGTGGTCAATTTCGGGGTTGCGGAGGTGGCGGTTCGCGCGGTCCTTCTCGTGGCCCGAGGGCACGTCGAGGTCGAACTTGATGGCGTCGTAGCCGAGCTCCTCGACCACGCGGACGCCCTCCTCGGCGCAGGCCTGCGGATTGGCCTCGTCTTCCGTGTGGAGGTCGCAGTAGACGCGCACTTCGTCGCGGTACTTCCCGCCGACGAGTTGGTAGGCGGGCACGTCGAGGAGCTTCCCGGCGACGTCGTGGAGCGCGATTTCGATGCCCGAGATGGCGGAGATGACCTTGCCCGAGACAGAGCCCTCGCCGGACATCTTCTGGACGAGGTGTTCGTACAGTCGGTCGATGTCGAGGGGGTTCTCGCCGACGAGGAAGGGTTTCATCCGCTCGATGATGGCGGTGTCGCCGCCGCCCCAGTAGGCCTCGCCGGTGCCGACGACGCCGGCGTCTGTGTAGACGCGGACGAGAATCCACGGATAGTTGCCGTCGACCATCGTCGTCTGTACGTCCGTGATTTCGGCGTCGCGAACGCCGCCTCGCGGATTCGTGATGTCCATCGTCTCCGCGGACAGGTCGCGCATCGTGTACTCCGCGTTCGGGTCGCTAAGCTTCGCTTGCTCAACCATTGCGCACGTATATCTCGAAAGCCACTACAAAAGTGTGTGGGTTGGTAGTTCGTCGCTCAGTTCGCGTGTACGCTCCGAGCACTCACCGTCGCTGTCCTCCGAGAACCGACCCTCGCCCGCGGCTTACAAATGGTGACAATTTCGCAAGAATTGTATGTCGGAAGAGAGAACACACGACCGATGACGGAACCCAGTAAAAACTACGTCAACGGTGAGTGGGTCGCCTCCGAGACCGGCGAGACGGCCGAGGTGACGAACCCCGCGAACCCGAGCGAGGTAGTCGCGACGTACCAGCACTCGAACGAGAACGACGCTGCAGCGGCCGTCGACGCCGCCGTAGCGGCCGAAGACGAGTGGCGAAACACGCCCGGTCCCGAGCGCGGGCGCATCCTCCGCGAGGCGGGCACGCTCCTCGCCCAGCGGAAGGACGAACTGACGGAGATTCTCATCGCCGAGGAGGGGAAGGCGCGGCCCGAAGCGGCGGGCGAGGTACAGCGCGCCATCGACATCTTCCACTACTTCTCGACGAAGGCCGCCGATCTCGGCGGCACGAGGAAGGGCGCGAGCGGACCGAACACGAACCTCTACACGCGGCAGGAGCCGGTGGGCGTCGCGGCGCTCATCACGCCGTGGAACTACCCCATCGCCATCCCCGCGTGGAAGCTCGCCCCGGCGCTCGCCGCCGGCAACACCGTCGTCCTGAAGCCCGCCTCCATCGCGCCCGGCGTCGTCATCGAAATCGCCCGCGCGCTCGACGAGGCCGGCCTCCC
>NZ_JPES01000101.1:0-52732 GCF_000730175.1 Haloferax sp. ATB1
ACGATGGCCTCGGGCGACACGGAGCCGTACATCGGCTACCACGACATCGCGATGATGTACTCCGTCGCCGACATCGAGGGACTCAATCAGCTCTCTCGGACCGTCATCTCCAACGCGGCGCTCGCGATGGTCGGCATGGTGTCGAACGAACCGGACGTCGAGACCGAGGACAAACCGACCATCGGAATCACGATGTTCGGCGTCACCACGCCGTGCGTCCAGACGGCCCGCGACTGGCTCGAAGCGCGCGGCTACGAGACCATCGTCTTCCATGCGACCGGGACCGGGGGTCGGGCGATGGAGTCGCTTATCGAGGAAGGCGTCATCGACGGCGTGCTCGACGTCACGACGACCGAGTGGGCCGACGAACTGGTCGGCGGCGTCTTGGCGGCGGGCCCCGACCGACTCGACGCCGCGGCCGAGCGCGGCATCCCGCAGGTGGTCTCGACCGGCGCGCTCGACATGGTCAACTTCGGGCCGAGAGACTCCGTCTCCGACGAGTTCGACGGCCGGCAGTTCCACGTCCACAACCCGCAGGTGACGCTGATGCGGACGACGCCCGAGGAGAACGCCGAACTCGGCCGCATCATCGCGGAGAAGCTCAACGCCGCGACCGGCCCCACCGCGCTCGCGCTCCCGCTCGGCGGCGTCTCGATGCTCGACGCGGAGGGCGAGGAGTTCTACGACCCCGAGGCCGACGACGCGCTGTTCGGCGCGCTTCGCGAACATCTCGACGACCACGTGGAGGTCATCGAATCGCCGGCGAACATCAACGACGACGAGTTCGCGCGAACGCTCGCGAAGGCCATCGACAGCCGGATGCGAGCCTCGGCGTAAGACGCCCGACGCCGACTCCGGCGACGAGCGAGCGCTTCGCTCCGCGCACCGACGCCCGGAGCGCCAGCGCACGGGATTTCGCGCACGACATCGCCCGTACGACCTGTTTTCTACCCGGATAATCACAAAGTTTAACTATACCATGACACCATGTGACTACCAGCGTTCCGAAGAAACATGACTGATCAACCAGCGCTAACTGACGAATCCAGGCGACGCTATCTGAAAGCAATCGGGACGGCCGGACTCACGGCCGGACTCGCGGGCTGTTCCGGTGGGGGTGGTTCCGAAGGCGAGAACAACAGCGGCGGCGGGGGCGGCGACGACTCCTCTGGCGGGGACACGTCCGGTGGCGACGACAGCGGCGAAGACTACGAAGCCATCGGGAACTTCCCGCCCGAGGGGAACTCCGTGAGCATCGGATTCAACGGGCCGACCTCCGGCGCGTTGGGTCCCGACGGTCAAGACCAGGAGAAGGGCTTCGACCTCGCGGTCAAGCACCTGAACGAGGGCGGCGGCCTCGTCGACTACTGGGACCGACTGAGCGGCGACGGCATCATGGGCTACCAGGTCGAGCCGACGAAGGCCGACACCGCCGGGAGCGCCGACACGGCACAGGACAACATCGACCGGATGATTCAGCGGGACAACATCCAGTTCTGGACGGGCGGCATGTCCAGTACGGTGACGATGGCGATGCAGAACGTCGCCCAGCGGGAGAAGGTCCCGTTCATGGGCGGCAACTCCACGTCCGCCGGCATCTCCGGCGAGAACTGCTCGCGGTACTACTTCCACCCGACGTTCCACGCGGAGATTATCGGGATGGCGATGGGCGAGGCCGCGCCCTCGGTCCTCGGCGAGGACCGCTCGCTGTTCCACATCTACATGGACTACTCCTACGGGCAGTCGAACCGCGACGCCGCCCGCAAGTACCTCACCGAGCAGGGTCCGTGGGAGGACGCCGGCGGTGCCGCCATCGCGGAAGGCGAGACCGACCACAGCTCCCAGATTCAGGCGCTCGAAGACTCCGGGGCCGACACGCTGTACTTCTCCAGCTTCGGTAACTTCGCGGCCAGCGGCCTCGCGCAGCTTGCGAGACGCCGGCCTGACCGACGACATCGAGGTCATCATCCCGCACGTCAGCGCGTTCACCCTCGACCCGCTCGGCGCGGACGCCGAAGGCGTCCTCGGCATGGAGCCGTGGAACCCGAACGCCGACAACGAACCGAGTCAGGTGTTCGTCGAGTCCTACCAGGAGGAGTACGGCGAGACGCCCAACCAGAGTTCGCTGCACACCTACGAGTCGATGATGGTGTACGCGGCCGCCGTCGAGGACGCGGGGACCTTCCACCCGCCGACCGTGGTCCGAACGCTCGAAGAGTTCGAGTGGAGCCTCGCGTGGGGCGACTCCGCGTTCCGGACGTGCGACCACCAGGTCGAACGGCCGTGGTACATGGTGCAGGGCGTCGGCGACGACCGCGCCGAGGAACTCGGCATCCGGACGGAGATCGTCGAGACGACCGACCCGCTCGTCTACGAGTGCAGCGAGTTCCCGGCGTCCAACTGCGCCATGGGCGACAACGAGTACGGAGACGAGTGACGACCTGACCGCGCCTCGATACGACGTACCAACTCCCTTTTCGGCAGTCGGGACTCCCTACGCGGTCACCCCACCCGCGTTCGACTGCTCGAACGCCGCTTTTTCTCGGTCGCACGGGCCTCGCGTCGACGCCCGGAGACGACCGCCGCCGCCGCATCCGGAGAGCGGGACCGCTGGCGCGTCAGAAGTCAGCGAAGCACAAGATTAACATACTGAAGAATGCATGAATAATCGTGCACACCATGAAGTGGTTACTCACATCTGTACCGAGGTGGAAGCGATGAACATCGACGGGGTCGTCGGATTCCTCTTCATCGCACTGAGCGTCGCGTCGCTGTATCTGCTCGTCGCGGTCGGGCTTTCCATCGTGTTCGGGTCGCTCAAATACGTGAATATGGCCCACGGCGTCCTCTACTTGAGCGGCGCGTACATCGGGCTCCTCATCGCGTCGAGCGAACAGTACGGTGGGCTCTTAGGCGACTTCGGGCAGGTCGGACTCGATTGGGGGTTCGTCCCCGCGCTCGTGTTGACGCCGGTGGTCATCTTCGTCCTCGGCGTCGCCATGGAGCGTTGGATCGCGAAACCGTTCTACGAGCGAGAACTGCTCGACCAGCTGTTGGTGACATTCGGAATCCTCATCGCCGCTCAAGAGCTGGTCGCCATCCTCTTCGGCCGGACGGGGACCATCTACCCCCGACCTGAGTGGCTCACGGGCGCGATTTCGCTTCCCGTCATCGGTACGCCGCCGGGGATGAGCGCGGCCTCGACGATACGCGTCCTCGTCGTCGCGCTCACGCTGTTGCTCGTCGCCGGCATCTTCGCGTTCTTCAAATACACCGACTACGGGCTGGCCGTGCGGGCGGGCACCGAAGACTCCGAGATGACGCAGATGCTCGGTATCCGCGTCGGGCGGCCGTTCCTCCTGATATTCGCCGTCGGTGCCGCGTACGCCGGGCTCGCCGGCGTCCTCGGGGGGTCGCTGTTCAACGTGACCTCCGAAATCGGCATGGAGATAATCATCCCGTCGCTGGTCATCGTCATCATGGGCGGCGTCGGCAGTTTGCGCGGGACCGTCGTCGGCGCGCTGCTCGCCGGACTCACCTTCGCGGTGGCGACGGAACTCGAACCGAGCATGACGCAGGCCAGCATCTACCTGCTGGCCATCGTGGTGCTGACGATTAGGCCGAGCGGCATCTTCCCCTCGGCGGAGGTCGGACAATGAGCACGGACAATATCCACAAGACCGTAGACGAAGAATCGTCGTTGATTAGCTGGGACACCTGGGACGGAATCAAGCACACCGAGTCGTTCGTCTTCCTGGCGTCGGTGCTGTTCGTCCTGACGTTCTCGTACGCGTTCGGCCGCGCACCGGTCGTCTCGGACATCTTCCAGGGGTATCACGGGCTCGCGGTTACCATCCTCATCTGGTCGATATTCGCGCTCGGGTTCAACCTCCTGTTGGGCCAGACCGGCCTCCTCTCGTTCGGGCACGCCATGTTCTTCGGGACCGCGAGCTACGCCTCGGCGCTGTTCGCGATTCACGTGTACAACGACCCGCTTGCGGTCATCGTCGTCGGGACGTTGGCGGCGGTCGCCCTCGGGGCAATCGCGGCGCTGATTCTCCTGCGCCTCCACACGGTGTACTTCTCCATCGTGGCGCTGGCTATCGGCCAGTTCCTCTACTTCCTCGCCCGAGAACCGCTCGTGGAAATCACGAAGGGGATAAACGGCCTCGAAGTGCCGCGGTCGCCCGTCCTCGGGTTCTTCGAACTGGAACACCAGTACGGCGGGTTCCTCGGCGAACTCATCGTGAACAACCTCTACCTCTTCGTCGGCGTCTTCTTCGTCGCCGTCGTCGTCTCCATCACGCGCATCCGCAAGTCGCCCTACGGGCTCATCTTCAAGGCGATTCGCGAGAACGAGACGCGGACGGCGTTCGTCGGTCTCGACGTCTGGCGCTACAAGTTCGCGGCGTTCCTCCTGTCCGCGTCCATCGTCGGCCTCGCCGGCGGCCTGATGGCCGTCAACACCCAGTTCGCGGGCGTCGAGCGACTCTACTGGTCCGTCAGCGGCGACGTCGTCGTCATGACCGTCCTCGGCGGACTCGGCACGCTCGCCGGGCCGGTCATCGGGACGTTCGTGTTCTTCTACTTCAAGGGCATCGTCAACGGCTTCCCGACGCTCGGCAACTACTGGCTGCTCCTGCTCTCACTTTCGTTTACCACGGTCGTGTGGGTCTACCGCGACGGCATCTGGGGGATGACGACCGCCCTCACCGGCGCGCTCCGCGAGCCCAGAGAACTGCTGGACTCTATCACGGGTGGCGACTCGACCGGCGACTCCTCGGGAGGTGAGAACTGATGGCGCTGCTCGAAACCCACGGACTCACCAAGGAGTTCGGCGGGCTCACGGCGCTCGACGGCGTCGACATCGAAGTCGAAGAGGGCGAACTCGTCTCGCTCATCGGCCCCAACGGCGCCGGCAAGTCCACGCTCATCAACACGATAACCGGTCGGCTGCGTCCGACCGAGGGCGAGGTGTTCTACGCCGGGAACGAACTCGTCGGCATGAAGCCGTTCGAAATCGCACAGCTCGGCGTCGGTCGGTCGTTCCAGACCGCGTCGATTCTCCCCGAACTCACGGTGCGGGAGAACGTGCAGGTCGCGTCGTTCGCGGCCGAACACGGCTCGTTCCGGGTCAATTTCTTCCGCCGACGGGACTCGTTCGACGAGGTCCAAGCGCGGACGAACGACATCCTTGAGACCATCGGCCTCGACTCGAAGGCCCGGATGGAAGCCGGCTCGCTCCCATACGGCGACAAGCGGCGCTTAGAGGTCGCCATCGGACTCGCGACCGACCCGGACCTGCTGTTCATGGACGAGCCGACCGCCGGCATGTCGCCGACGGAGACCGAGATAACGGTCGACCTCATCCACGACCTGCTGGCCGACTGGGGGATGACCATCTTCCTCGTCGAACACGACATGGACATCGTCTTCGACGTCTCCGACCGCATCTTCACGCTCCATCAGGGTCGGCTCATCGCGCGGGGGACCCCCGAGGAGATTCGGGAGAATCCGGCCGTCCGCGAGGCCTACCTCGGAGGTGGGGAACAATGAGCCTGCTCGAACTCGACGACGTACACGCCTACTACGGCCCGAGCCACATCCTCCGCGGCGTCTCCCTCGACATCGACGAGGGCGAGGTCGTCACGCTCCTCGGCCGCAACGGCGCGGGGAAGACGACGACGGTCCGCAGTATCGCCGGGACCGAACCGCCCGCCGTCCGGTCGGGGTCGATTCGGTTCGACGGCGACGACATCACGGACTGGCCGGCCGACAACATCGCCATGGGCGGCATCGGCGTCGTCCCCGAGGGGCGGCGGCTGTTCACCGAACTGACGGTCGAAGAGAACCTCGAAATGTCGAAAATCACCCGCGGTTGGTGGAACACCATCCGCCGGGGCGGCCTCGGCGGCGGCGAGAGCACGATGTCGATAGACGAGCTGTACGACCTGTTCCCGCGGCTCGACGAGCGGCGGGCCCAGCAGGCCGGGACGCTCTCGGGCGGCGAACAGCAGATGCTCTCCATCGCGCGGACCCTCAGGCTCCCGAACCTCAAACTGCTGTTGCTGGACGAACCGACCGAGGGACTGGCCCCGCAAATCGTCAAGGCGGTGGGCGACTCCGTCGCGGAAATCGCCGACCAGGGGCTGACGGTACTCCTCATCGAGCAGAACGTCCGCGAGGCGCTCCGCATCGCGGACCGCGGCTACGTGCTCGACCAGGGTGACATCGTCTACAGAGGCACCGTGGACGAACTCGAATCCGAAGACCTCGACGAATACCTCGTCGTCTGACCGCACCGACCTCGCACCCCGCGGCGCGACCGATTGCGCTCCATTCAACCCCTCCTCGCTTCCGGTTCGGTTCGTTCTCGTTTCGACTCTCTCCTCGGCTCTCGTTCGACTCTCGTTCGACTCTCGTTCCGGTTCCTGTCCCGGCGCTCAGTCTCGCATTTCGAGGTGGATTCTTCGTCCCCGGTCGCCGTCAGTCAGTCGACAATATTATTTCGTGACACTCGAACACACGGGACATGAAACGGACCAACCGACGACGGTTTCTCGCCGCGTTCTCCTCGTCCGCGCTCACGTTCGCCGCGGGGTGTCAGCGACCGGTCGCGTCAGCGTCACAGAACCACCCCGTGTCCGAGCCGGTCACCTCGTGGCCGACGTTCCGCGGGGGACGGTACAACACCGGCTACATCGGCGACGTGTCCCCGCTCGACTCGGAGCCAACCGTCGAGTGGACGTTCGAGGCGGGCGACGCGTTCTGGGGGAGCCCAATCGTCGCCGACGGCGTCGTCTACATCGGCAGCGCGGATAGCTCGCTGTACGCGCTCGACGCCGAGACCGGCGAGAAACGCTGGTCCTTCGAGGCGGGACACCGAATCGAGGGGACGCCGGCGTACGCAGACGGCGTCGTCTACATCGGGTCGTACGACAAACACCTGTACGCCATCGACGCCGAGACCGGCGAGGAACGCTGGTCCCGGGCGTTCGGCGGGTTGATTCGAGGGAGCCCGACCGTCTACGAGGGGACGGTCTACACCGGCGTCGGCTGTCACAACCTCGCGTGCGCGTGGTACGCCGAGGAAGCCAACGTCTCGGAGACCGGCTGGGTGTACGCCCTCGACGCCGAGACCGGCGAGACGGAGTGGCAGTACGAGGTCGGCGACGAGGTCGTCAGCAGTCCGGCGGTCACGGACGACCGCGTGTACGTCGGCTCCTCCGACGAGGCGCTGTACGCGCTGTCGCGGTCGACCGGCGAAGTCGAGTGGCGGTACGAGACGCGCGACATGATATGGTCGAGTCCGGCGGTCGCCTACGGCTCCGTCTACTTCACCGACTGGAACGGGAACGTTCACGCCGCCGACGCGGCGACGGGCGAACGGGAGTGGCTGGCCGACACAGCGGGCCGGTACATCTCGGGGTCAGTCGCCGTCGGCGAGGAGGCCGTCTACGTCGGCCACACGCCGTACAACACCCTCGACGACCCGACGACGAACCACGCGAAGGTGTTCCGCTTCGACCGCGAGAGCGGCGCTGAGAACTGGAGTTTCGAGACGCCGGCGCTGGAGGTCGGGAGCAGCCCCGTTCTGACGGAGGACGTGCTCTACGTCGGAACGCACCGGCAGTCGGACGGCGACGGCGTCGGCGTCCACGCCATCACGACGGACGGACAGGAAGAGTGGTTCATGGAAATCGACGGGCGGGGCGTCGGGTCGAGTCCGGCGCTCGTCGACGGGCGACTGTACTTCGGCGGAACCGACGCGAAGGTGTACGCGGTCGAGTAATTCGACTGTGCGCGAGGCGGCTTTCGCGACGGTCCGCGTTCGGTAGCTCCTTTCGGCGCTCTCAGAAGTCGATGTCCTTGAACTTGCGCGCTTGGTCCTCGATGGCCTCCTCGGTGGCGAGGCGCTCGATGCTCGACGCGCCGAAGAAGCCGACGACGCCCTCGGTGTTGTTGAGGACGTACTCCGCGTCGTCGGGCCACGCGATGGGACCGCCGTGGCAGATGACGTGCACGTCGTCGCGGACTTCCTTTGCGGCGTCGTGGTGCGCCTGCACGCGCTCGGCCGCGTCGTCGAGGTCGAGCGCCGTCTCCGCGCCGATGTCGCCGGAGGTCGTCAGGCCCATGTGGGAGACGATGACGTCGGCACCGGCTTCGGTCATCGCTTTGGCCTGCTCTTCGGTGAAGACGTACGGGCACGTCAGCATACCCTGCTCGCTCGCCTCGCGAATCATCTCGACTTCCTTGTCGTAGCCCATGCCGGTCTCTTCGAGGTTCTTCCGGTAGCTGCTGTCCTCGTCGATGAGTCCGACCGTCGGGAAGTTCTGGACGCCCGAGAAGCCGCGACGGCGCAAGTCTTCGATGAACACGCTCATCTCGCGGAAGGGGTCGGTCCCGTTGACGCCGGCGAGTACCGGCGTGTCCTCGACGACCGGAATGACCTCGTGGCCCATCTCGACGACGATTTCGTTGGCGTCGCCGTACGGCAGGAGACCGGCGAGGGAGCCACGACCGTTCATCCGGTAGCGCCCCGAGTTGTAGATGATGAGCAGGTCGACGCCGCCGCGTTCGGCGAACTTCGCGGAGATGCCGGTTCCGGCACCGGCACCGATGACCGGGTCACCGGATTCGATCGTGGATTCGATACGGTCGAGTGATTCGGCACGAGTATACTTCATCCGAGTTGACAGGCCATCGCATACGACTTTAATATTTCGGAAGAAACGACCGGCGACCGGGCGCCGGGAGAGCGACGCGGTCGGGACGGCGTCGGGGAGAAACCGCTCGCCCGCGCGGGTCAGTTACCCGGGAACTCGCCGGGCGGGAAAATCGTCGCGTCGTCGTCGTCGCGAATCTCGGCTTCCGGGCCGGGCGGGCAGTAGACCGCGAGGAACCGAAGCGGCTCCCACGACGTGTTGATGGTGCTGTGTTCGACGCCGCTGGGGATGTGAACCATGTCGCCCGCGCCGACCGTGCGCGTCTCGTCCTCGATGGTCTGTTCGCCCTCGCCGCCGAGGAAGTACAGTATCTCCTCGCTGTCGGGGTGGGTGTGTCGCTCGTGGCCCTTTCCGGGTTCGAGCAACACGACGCCGGCGCTGAACCCCTCAGAGCCGGTGACTTCGGGGGTGTTCATCCACTTGAGCGTGCCCCAGTCCAATCCAATCGTCTCTACGTCGTCCGCCTGGACGAACCGCTTTTCGGATACCATGACGTATTGAGTCAAACAGTATCAATTATTAAATATTTTGGTGGCCGGAATGCGGTCAGAAGTTCGTCGAGCGCTCGCGAGCGACTCGAACGATTTTCGAGAGGAAAACGACGGTGCAGAGTTGAGGTCGACGGCCAACGCGACTGGACTAGCAGTAGGAGGCCTCACACGGTGATTCGACGCTATGCGAGTCGGCGACGGTCACGCGGACGCCCCGGCCCGTTCGCGTGTTGTAAATTATTAATAGACAACTATGATTGCGAGCGAACCGTGACGGAATCTGTCGGCGACTGAACGACGTACTCCGCGGGGGCGAGCGGAATCGGAGCCACGTACGGGAGATTGTCCGCTCGTCGAACCCGGGCGACCGTCCTACTCACGCGAGCTGTGCGGGGTTCGACCGGCAACGACGGCCGCCGTTCGCGCGTCGAACGAGTGTGGCGTGGTGACGAGTCGGACGGCTCTCGAACATCCGTTTTCATATCGAAAATACGGCGTGGAGTCGCGAGGGCGGAAGGTATCTGCGCCGGTACTCGACCCGTATTTTCGACCGCCATTACAGACGTACATGCGTAATATATCTATTACAAGCGTACGTCTGTAATATATTCTGTCAGCACTCGCAGTTTACGAGACGAGGAGGAACGGCCGTGGGGCCAACAGACAGATTCTGTCCGATACCTCCCGCGTAGACGGTGCGAATCTTCGCGGCGCTTGCACCCCAAACTCCGCGTGAGAAGCGGCCGTCGCGAGGACGCAAAGCGTTTGCGAGACCGCAATCGAACGGCTCCGCAACTGGCGGGGGAACCGTCTACCGGGCGCTCAGACGAGGCGCGAGTTGCGCGACCGAAACGATATTTCGAAATGTGAATCGGGAGGCATCACCGGTGAACGCCTCGAATACCGCCGTCGTCGCGCTCAGTACAGAGCGCCCGCCTGTAAGACAGCCACGAGAACGGTCAGGACGGCGACGCTGGCAACGGTGGTCGTGAAGATGGTCGTGCTGAGATACTCGGGCGCGGTGATGCCGTCGACCGTCGTGTCGTCGGCGTACTCGATGGTGAGCGCCAGCGGGATGACCGCGGCGGGGGTCGCACATTCGAGGACGAACACTTTCGCGACGGTCGGGTCGCCGAACCCCAACGCGAGCGCGAGGCCGAACCCGACGAGCGGCGCGACGACGAGCTTCAGCGCCGACGGCGCGAGCGACCGCGATATCACGGACACGTTGGTCTCGGCCAACTGGATGCCGAGGATGAGCAGCATGACCGGAATCGACGCGTCGCCGACGAGTCCGACGGTCTCCATGAGCGCCGAGTCGGTCGGCGGGACGAGCCCGAGCGCACGGGCGAGAACGCCGGCAACGATGGCGTACAGGAGGGGGAGCCGAAATATCTCGGTGGCGGCGTCCAGCACCCCGCTATCGGAGCCGTTCGACGCGATGTAGACGCCGAGGGTGTACACGACGAGGTTCTGGATAGTGAGGTAGATGACGGCGGTCGTCCGTCCGACTTCGCCGAAGGCGAACCCGGACAGCGGGATTCCGACGAATCCCGAATTCGGGAACGCCGCCGCCAACATGAGCGCGCCGAGGAGCGGTCCCGATTCACCGGCGAGTCGGCCGACGCCCCACGCGATGGCAATCATGAGAAGCGCGTAGCCGACGACGCCGACGCCGAGTTTGAGGACTTCCCCGCCCCCGAGGGTCGTCGTGGCGATGCTGTGGAACGCCAACGCCGGGATGAGTACGTACAGTCCGAGCGTGTTTATCGGCCCGACGTCGATGTCCGTCGTTCGCGCGAGGAGATACCCGACGACGGCGACGCCGAGAATCGGGAGAATCGCGTTCGTGAACGCCCCCGTCAACGACATGGCTCGTACCTCGAAGTAGGTCGATTCGGCGGTCGGGCGCGCTCAACTAACACTCTGCGCTGTCGCTGTCGGCTCATGTCAGTCCCATTGCGCTTCCCGTATAAATAGTATCGGTGATCGCCGCGTGAGGGTCGGCGCTACTCACCGCCGGAGGTCGTGTGAGCGAGCAGATGTGCGAGCAAGTAGTTCCGGAGAAAGCGTTTAACATAACACAGAATCGGGTCGGTAGAATGGACATGGGAATGCAAGTATCGTGAACTACTCACGGACGCTCGAACGAGGGCTGTCCCACGGATAATAAATGCGGTCGATTCGAACGTTGAGAATCTAAAAGATATATTTCATTAAATTTCGCTCAGAATGGCCAAGCCGACCACTCAACTCTAATCAACAGAGTAGGGCAGACATTCGAGTCACTTAACGAGGAACACGGTCTCTCAGGGATTGCGTATTATCCGAGAAGTGATAGAGAACGCAGTCGCCGGACCGATACCAGACCGGCTCAATGATTCGACGTCAAGGGCGGGCTTTGCACAGTTTATATTGTAAAAATAGAACAATATACCGGCATTAATCCCGATAGCGATCGGCAGGACTAATGTCGGCGAGACGACGTGTTGTCTCTCCAAGTGAACACCCGGTCGCGTGGAGTTGTACAGCGACGCCGATCAGGGCGTTCGCTGTTCGCTCACGCTCCCGTGTTCTCTCGAAACCCGTCGGCTGAGCGGTCTACGAGACCCATCCCACGGCACGTCGATTTTTCGACTTACCAAGCCCTTCGCAATGTACTGTCGACTCTCTCAGTGTGCAGTGGGTTCACACTGTGGATGGGCTTGCTCCATAGGAGGTGAGTAACCGCTTGACACCGTCATCGAGTGCGACCTGTGGGGCATATCCGATACGACTCTCCGCACGGGAGATGTCCGCACACGAGCGCTGGATATCTCCTCGTCGTGGGTCGCCGTGGACGATTGGGGAATTGCTGGCCGTCGCGTTCTTGATGATTTCCGCGAGTTCGTGAATCGCCGTCTCAGACCCCGTACCGATATTGTATGCAACACCGAACTCGTCTGTTTTCGCAGCGAGGAGGTTCGCACGTACGACGTCGTCGACGTAGACGAAATCGCGTGTTTGTTTGCCGTCTCCGTCGACGGTGATCGGTTCGCCCGCCCGCGCTTGTTCGAGAAAAGTACCGATGACACCACTGTAGTCTCCGTTCGATTGTCGTGGCCCATAGACGTTGAAATATCGAAGCGCCACCGTCTCCAGACCGTAGAGTTCGTGGTACAGTCGGGCGTATCTGTCTATCGAGAGCTTCTGTAAGCCGTACGGCGATTTCGGCTCTTTGGGTTCGTCTTCGCGAACCGGGACGGTTCTGGGGCGTCCATAGATTGCCGCGCTCGACGCGAGAACGACTCGCGCGTCTTCTCGCCGGGCCGACTCAAGAAGTCTGAGCGTCGCAGTCGTGTTCACAGAATGGCATCTGAACGGGTCGTCGACGGACTTGCTCACGCTCACTTTCGCCGCTTGGTGGAAGATGAGGTCGACGTCGAACGTCGCTTCGGCGATCGCGCGAGAATCCCGAATATCGGCCTGTACCAGCTCTACCGAGTCGGGAAGTCGAGAAGCAGAACCCGAAGAGAGGTCGTCGACGACTCTGACCTCGTTGTCCTCGGCCAGTACGTCTACGATGTGGCTCCCGATGAATCCGGCACCGCCTGTGACGAGAACTGTCTGCCCACTAATGTCTGCCATGACACTACCCACATCGCAATGTCGACTCAAGGTTACTTTGTGTCTTAGTCAGTGGCCTGAACGTCTCCGTCGTCAAAATTAACATCTAAAATTTTTTATTTTTCGGATTATAGACATGGATTATATGTCCCAGGTTCAACTTCGAATGCGATATTTTCCCGCCGCCGCCCGGTTTGGCGACTTACTGTTGGGAATATGTCATCACTAACTGTCAAGGCTCCCGGCTTAATTCGCACTTTCATTACAAGACTAAATTTGTAATTACTTTGACCGCCAACGAAGCGGCCGATTTCGAGGCTCTCAGCCGCGTCCCCGCCGGGCACCGGTGGTCGAGGCCCGCGTATACTCCCGGTATACTCTACCTAATCAAACAGCGATGAGGACAGTACCACCGACAACACTTCTCCACCGGCTATAGTTACAAACGTGTGTGATTTTCAACCTATTTTGATGTTCGTCGTGAGGCCGAGTGTCACATCCACTCGTCCGTCTTCTTGACTATCGCCGAGGGTTCGGTTCTCAGTCAGCGTCGGCGGTGACTCGTCCAGACGAGCGCCGGGACAAGCCATCATTCATCGTCTGAGGAAAGTATCGAATAACGGTCCTATTACTTACATTGGTTGGGTGATATCTCGAATCATAGCCTTCGAATCACGACCATGTTTCCGAAATTGAACAGGGTAGCGCACCCATCTCTCTCACAGACAGTATCGATTCAGCTTACTATCGTGACGCTACTCGCGCTGTTTTGGTTGACTCTTGGACTAGGTTCGGCTGGGATATTCGTCTCCGGTCTCAGGGTTGGAAGCACGCTCCTCCTGTTATTTTTCTTGCCCGGCCTCTTACTCACGCAGTTCGCTCGGCTCCGGATTACTCGGGGTGGAGAAGCCGTACTCTACGCAGTCGGGTTGAGCCTCGTCTTCCTTTCGTTGTTCGTCACCTCGGTCGGCGTACTCACACCGCTACTGAACGTCCAAGACACGTTTTCGTTGCAACCGCTGGCTATCTCCTTGACCGTCGTGTTGCTGCTGATAACCGCGCTTTTGCACGTTGTTGAAACACCAGAGGCGCGATTTGACTGGGTCGCGCCGACTCGTTTGACTGCGGGGCTGATAGCTGTTCCAGTCGTTGCGGTACTGGCCGCGGGGTTCATGAACGACGGTGGGGACGCCTCGCTGATGTTCCTCTTCGTCGTTCTCGTCGCCGCTGCCGTCGTGGTCAGCCCGACTCGGTTCCTCCCGCCGACGCAGTACCCATTGGCCATCTTCCTCATCGGACTTGCGACGTTCCTCCATCGAAACCTCCTCACCGGTGGTGTCATCGGTGCAGACGTCCAGTTCCAGTACTTCCTCGCCCAGCATATACAGGAGACCCACGTCTGGTCGCCCGGCGTCGGGAGTCGAATCACGGCGCTCCCGATGGTGACCGCGGTCCCGGCTGCTATCTCGACACTCGCCGACGTCTCAGTCGCGGCGGTGTTCAAGGTCGCGTACGTGTTCGTCTTTTCACTCGTCCCCGTCGGGATCTACTACGTCGGACGGCGTATCTTTGGGAACCGGGAGGCGCTGCTCGGCAGTTTCTTTTTCATCTTCTATCACATCTCGTTCTCTCTCACTCCGGGGAAGCAGTTACTCTCGGAGTTGTTCGTCGTACTGCTTTTGCTGCTCCTGTTCGAGCACGGCCTATCGACAGTCGGCAATAAAGCCGTCGCCGTCTTACTGAGTATCGGCGTTATTCACACCCATTACGGGACGGCATTCGTGCTTGGCGGGTCGCTGCTCGCCGGACATCTCATGCTTGGTGTGGTTCGTCGCGTCGTCGACGAGTTCGAACACGATAGCTCGGTCGTATACCCCGTCACATTTCTCGGATTGGCCATCGCTTGGTACGCGACGTTTTCGCCGCAGTTGCTGAACCAGATTCTGCGGATGCCGTTGGTCATCGGACAGCAGGTCGCCAATCTCGTCGTTGGCACGGCGGTCGGAACCGGTGCGAACTACATCGGTGGCCAGGTGACCGTACTCGACCAACTCAACGTCCTCGTCTACTTGGTCCTGACCGCACTGCTGGGGATTGGATTGCTGTCACGGGTCGTCACTCACGGAGTTCGATTACGTCGCGGCGAACGCACGGAGTACGTCGAGTACACTGCGCTCTCGATACCGATGTTCGTCTTCCTCGCGTCGACGTTCTTCGTCATCGCGAACCTCTGGGCCGACAGGACGTACCAGATGGTGTTGGTCGTCCTCGCACCGTTCGTTGCCCTCGGCTTTCGGACTCTGTTCGCGGCGACGGTCACGGCGCTCGAACGCCTCGGGAAACCCAGAGACCTCCGTCCCAGGTGGTCGCTCCTCGCAGTTCTTCTCAGCGCGTTGTTCGTCCTCAACTCGGGTGCCGCGTATGCCGCGGTCGGGAACGCGGACACAGCCACGTTCGACTCGAACGCCAACGATTACGTATTCACTGACGACGAACGCGCTGGTGCCGCGTGGCTCAAGGAACACGCCGGGCTCACTGGTTCCGGTTCGTACCGCTCTCCGAGTGCCGCCTCACCTTCGGACGACACAGTCACGATATACACTGACTCGGTGAGCTACCAACTGCTCCGTTCGACGACTCCGGAGACGTACTACGACGTCCGAATCGAGCGACTGCGGAGCCCTTGGCACCCAGAGTTCGACCAGAGCCGACTGCAACGCGGGTACGTGTTCATTCGGGAACGGAGCGTCAGGGACGTTTCCGGGTCCGAGCGTCTCCCGATTACGTCTCTCTCGCGTGAGCATGCCGAGGACGTGACCGAAGCTGGAACGGTCGTCTTCCGGAACGACGAGGTGACTATCGTGAGAATCGAGGGGCGATCAGACGGATACTCCGACGACCTGTGAGGGTTCGATTCGCCTTGGAGAAACCGGAGCGAACGTACCACCCCCGAAACGCTTTTACTGAGATACGATGTTGTATCGGATGATTGTGGCATCGACAGATCCGTCCACTGACCCGCTCGTGTCGTACGTTCTGGCGACGTACAACAGGCCGGACGACCTGAGAGAGGCTATCGAGTCCATCCTCGACCAGACCTACGACCCTATCGAGGTAATCGTAGTCAGTAACTCGACGGACGAGACCTCGACCATGTTTGAAGACGGCGGTCGCTTCGACGAACCGACCGTCCACTATCACGAGTTCCCCGGCCGGATGGGCGTCCCACAGGCGCGGAATATCGGATACGACCTCGCGTCGGGCGACATTCTCGTGACCATCGACGACGATGCGGTATTGACCAGTACCGATGCGACGGAGACCGTCGTCCGTCTGTTCGAGTCGAATCCCGAAATCGGAGTATTGGCCTTCCAGTGCCGCGACTACCGGACCGACGAGGTGAACCCCCACGAGACGCCCGACCCACCGCGATTCGACATGACGCCGACTGTCCCGTATCGCGCGACGAACTTCGTCGGCGTCGGAAACGCGATTCGAAGCGCGGTCATCGACCGAGTCGGTGATTTCCCGGAGGATTTCGTGTACGGGTTCGAGGAGATGGACCTCTCGTTCCGCGTCCACGAAAGTGGCTACGATATCCTCTTTACGCCCGAAGTCGCCGTCTGGCACAAGAAGTCGCCCGAAGCACGACGTACCGACCTCGAAACGCAGGAGCGGCTGGTCGGGAACCGAATCAAACTCGCACTCCGTAACCTCCCGATGCGCTATGTAGTGGTCTCGACGGTTCTGTGGTCAGTGTATGGGTTGCTACTCACTCGGCGGCCGTCTTCGCTCTGGAACATCTATCGCCGTCTCTACGACGAACGAGAGACGACCCTTGAGGCGAGACGCGTCGTCTCCCCGCGGACGATTCGGCGAATCAAATCGCGGAAGACGATGCTGTTCTTCTGGTGGTACGGCCCGCACCCCGGTCGGCTCTTCGGGAGAGACGGCACTCCGCAGCGGGTGTTCTGGGAGACGAGCAATTGAATTGAATCGCGGCTACTTATCGCTCGTCTGTCCACGCCCTGAACGCCGTTCGTCCGAAACGTAACGGGATGCGAGCAATCGAACCACGGGCAGCACGATACGGTGTCTGACGTCCGGAATCGACACGGAGAACGCGAGGTAGAGCAGTCCCCCGAGCAGTACCTGTAACACTAACGAGAACACGGTATCGACCGGGAACTGCGTCTTGACGCCGTAGACGACAACGCCCATCGCCACTGACGAGAGCGTAAACCATCCGATGAGGGGGTACGGAATCGAGAAATCGACGTATCGGCCGAGATAGCGTGTTTGAAGGAGTGCGTTTACGACCCACGAGACGGTCGTCGCCACCGCGGCACCGACGAATCCGATAGTGACGATGAGAATCGGGCTCAGGACTAAATTGACACCGACGGCGGCGACGGTCGCTTTCGCGGCGAGGTTCGGCCTGTTGATTGCCCTGACCGAAACCCCGACGATATCGTTGATGGATTGGAAGAACTTCTCTATCATCAAGACGACGAGGACCAGCGATGCGATGACGTATTCAGGACCGAAAAGGAATTCGAGAACGTCGGAGCCGTATATCACCGCCCCGACCACAGCGGGAATAGAAAAGAACACCGCGAACCCGATGGCAGTCGAGATGGTCGACTCTATCTGCTTCGCCGACGAATCCGCATTCCACTGGCTGATCTGGGGGAACAGCGTCAACGAGATCGACTTGCTGAACATGAGGACGAGCAGCGTCACCTGCCAGGCGACCTCGTACGCGCTGACGTAACTCTGGACGAGGAAAAACCCGATGAGGCAGAGTCCATCCACTGGTAGATGCTCCCCCCGACGGAGTTCACGACGTCGTACTTCGAGAAATCGACCAGCGACCGCATCTGTGGGAGTGTCGGCCGACCAAGGCCGATGTCGCAGGCGAGAACCGCCCAAACCAACGCGACGGCTGAGCCTGCTAAGAGTCCGTAGACGATGCCCTCGGTCCATATCCACGCGAGACGAAAAACGAACCGAGCCCGACCCAAGTGAGCCGGCGGGCGAACTCGATTGATGCGGTACGGCCGACCCGAAGTCGGCCCCGCACCGCATGAATGTACAGCAGCGAGAGCTCCCGGAGGAAGACGGCGAGGACCAACAACACTGCGAGGTCTCCACAGAGATAGTCGTTGATTCGGCCCCGAAACGCGAGGACGCCGAGTGAGACCACCGTGAGCAACACCAGTTTGAGAGCGAGTGCGGAACTCAA
This sequence comes from Haloferax sp. ATB1, assembly GCF_000730175.1. Taxonomy (NCBI): domain Archaea; kingdom Methanobacteriati; phylum Methanobacteriota; class Halobacteria; order Halobacteriales; family Haloferacaceae; genus Haloferax; species Haloferax sp. ATB1. Next base: position 18,069 of record NZ_JPES01000101.1, read on the forward strand.
TGTCCGGACGGGGTCTTCCCCCTCACTCAGCCGTTTTTCGAGTGCGGAACGGAGGCCGAAATCGGCGGGAATCGAGAGCAATCCTTGGACGGCAAAGAACAGGAAGAAGATACCCAATTGCGTCTGCCCGAGGTTTCGGGAGAAGTAGATGATGCCACCGAACATCAGTAGAGCACGTCCCGTCTTTGAGAGGAACAGCTTGAACGTCGAGAGTCCTATATCCATGATGGCACAGTGTCGCTAGCGAGCGGGCAACGAATAGTTACCCTGCCGCTACGGGGTACGACGTTCTCCGACCGACACGGTTCGAGTGCTGACCCGCGGCCGGGGCGTGACTGCGTCACGATGCACTGAACAGGGTGTTGAGTACACCTCGTGCGAACGGTTTGGGGTCGTCGAACGAGATGTAATCGAAGTGGGGGTGCTGGTAGACGGACGAAGCGACGTCGACGAACGCCTCCCTCATCGACGGTTTGTCGACGTTTGGGAAGTCGTCGACGAGGACGCTCCTGAGATACTGGAGTTCGCCGACGAGTAGATGCGTCGCGACGCCTTCCTCGTACCCCGGTCTGATCTCGTCTTTCCGACCCTGATTCGTGAGCCAGTAGTCGTACGGGTAGGTAGCGCCGGCGCGGATATCGAGATTCACGGAAGCCCACACTCGCGGATTGATTTCGAGGAGGTAGAACTCGCCGGTCTCTCGTTCCTTGATGAACTGAACTGACGCGAGCCCGTTCCATTCCAGATGAGTAAGCAACGATTCGGCCAACTCCTCGACCGCTGGGTCGTGTGTCATCTCCCGGAACACGCTCATCCCGCCAGCGTACGTTTTTCCGCGAAGTTGCCGTCGGAGACTCGTCTTCACCGGCTCGCCGTGGTCGTAGAGTGCCCGGAACGAGTACTCCTCCCCCCAGTGACACTCCTGCACCACGGGAACGTGGCCAAGCATGTCTTCGATGAGCCGGTCGACGTCGGGCGAGACTCCCCTCGGGATGTACTCGGGGCGTTGCCTGCCTTCACACTCCGTCGCCTCTAGATGGTCCACGTAATCGTGAGTGAGGATTCCGTACCGAGGTTTCACGATGAGCTCTCGATCCCAGTCTGTCACGTCCGTGAGGAGTTCCGTCTTCGGAACGCGGAGTCCGATGTCTTCCGCAACAGTAGCCAATCGATACCCATCCTGCGCGACCCTGACGGCATCGAACGACGGCCAGCCGATCTCGACATGCGGTTTGAAATCCTCGACGTACCGTGAGAGGACGTAGGCGTCTTCCTCCCTGATGGGGAGTATTGCCTCCACGTCGGGGCGCATCGAGAGCGAGACGAGCGCATCTTTGTACGCGATGACGTCCTCGTGCGGTGATGGAACGACGACGGTCTCGTCCGCGTACTTCGATGCGAACGCCGGGACAGTTTCGTCTTCCGAAACGACGACTGTATGAACCCCTTCGGGCGAGAGTGACCGAAGCGACGCGACGACGCTCACAGATTGATTCGCTGGAACGATGATCGACTTCCACATGATTGTCTTCTCCTCCGCTACTTTTCACCTCATCATGATTGATTATCAAGATGATTCACGTTGTGCTTGAGAGTCTGTGTTTGCTGAACGAAGAGGCTCTCAAGAACGTAAATTGACTTGCGATTGGGGTGACTTCCTCGTCGGGTGCGTGCTACCCGCAACTATTTGCGCGTTCCCGGCGATAGTCTTCCCCGATGACCTTCGTCTCCAAAATCGGAGACCTCCTGTGGGGGACCCCGGCGTACAGCGTCGGCAACAGACTCTTCGAGACGACAGTCGAGGTGTATCTACGCACCCACCCGGCCTACGAGTTCTCCTGCGGAGAGGCGACAGCCACGTTCCGCCCTCGTACGTTCGTCGAGTGGAACAACCTTCGGCACAGAATCCGGGACGAAGCCGAAGTATTGGAACACGTGCTCTCGAACGTACGGGCTGGCGACGTCTTTTACGATGTCGGCGCAAACATGGGAATCTATGCCTGCCTCGTCGGGTCCAGCGTCCCCGACGTGGCTGTCGTCGGTTTCGAACCGTATCCACCGAACACCGAGTCGCTTCGACGGAACCTCACCGAAAACTCGATTGACGCGACCGTCGTCGAACGGCCGCTCTCCGACGGGAGTTCGGAAGAGAGGTTTCACCTCTACGACACCCTCGATGCGGGTGCACAACACGGATCGCTCGACACGAGGTATCCCACCGGAGAGGCGCTCACATCCATACCGACGACAACGATTGCCGGAGACAGTCTCGTCGAAGCCGGTCGAATCCCCGAGCCGAACGTCGTCAAAATCGACGTTCAGGGGACTGCGCCGTCCGTACTCATGGGGCTGGAATCGTCGCTCACCGGACAACGGTGCCGGCTCGTCTACGTGGAGGCGCACGACAACGCAAGCGAGATTACAACCATATTATCGAGGTTCGGATACCGGATATCGACACTCCGCGTCGACCGACCGAACAAAGACCCCACGGTAGTGGGACGGAAAGGCGAATGACCGCGAACCGGCCGCCTGACCTTCGGTTTCGAAGCACAAATCGAACATCGTGACCTTACCACCAGACATAATTTCTCACCTCTAGTATTAAATTCCATGAGGTAGAGTAATCAATAGATTAAATACGTCGTGAGTTGACGTGTTAACCGGAGATACCGGTCCGAAGCTTGATGAGCGACGCTGTACCCATAGGCAGCGGTCGGGTAGACGACTCGGTGAGTGATTGGAATGCGGATGGAACACGGGAAAACATGAGCCGCTACTGGCAGTCGATACGAGGACGGGGGGTGGTCGGGAGATGAAGCGAGAACACGAGTCACACGAACGAGATGCTGAGCAACCCGCTATCGGATTTGTCGCGACCGACGAGAACATCCTCACGTTGCCACGAGACGTCGTCCACACTCGAAACAACGGGTTCGACGTCTTCGTCACGTATCAGCGGTCTATCGACGAAGACGAATTAGATGTCGTCTCCGAGCTGGGCGCAACCGTCGTCGACCCGGTTATCGAGGCAGGGCGGGTCAATCCGTACAAGACGTTCGCGAGCGCGCTCGACGGTCAGACCCTCGTCATCGTCTCCCACCTGAACGACTCCGTCGAACAAGTGTTCGTCGACGCCGATGCAACGACAGGCGCGCTGGACGAATCGAACAAGCGTGACACAGACGTCCTTTCTCGGCCCATTCGGAGAGACTCGGACGGCTCCGTCGAACTGACGGAGCGTTCCTCAGCGAGACCGCGAGAGCGGACGAACGGCGACCAGTTACAATCGGCGAGTGAATCGCCGGCTATCGTCGCAATTCCGGCATACAACGAGGCGACGACGATAGCGTCCGTCGTACAAAGCGTCGCACCGTATGTCGACGAGGTCCTCGTCGTCGATGACGGGAGCGGTGACGAAACGGCCATCGCTGCACGCGATGCGGGTGCGACCGTCATCGAACACGAAACGAACCGCGGGTACGGAGCCGCGTTGAACACGGCGTTCAGAGAAGCGGACAGGCGGAACGCGAACAGGCTCGTAACCATCGATGGAGACGGACAGCACGACCCGAACGACGTCCCGAAGTTACTCCGTAAGCTGGACGAGACCGCCGCCGACATCGTGATCGGGAGCCGGTTCGTGGCGGGGGCGTCGACGAACGCACCGTTCTATCGACGGTTCGGTCTCAAAGTCATCAACCTCATGACCAACTTGAGTATGGGCGTCGTGAGGCGAGAGTCTCGTGTCGCCGACACACAGAGCGGGTTTCGCGCATACAACGACCAGGCGATACGCTCGATCAACTTAGATTCGGGTATCGGCGACCAGATGAACGCGAGTATCGACATCTTGTATCACGCCCATCACAACGATTACCGACTCGAAGAGGTAGGGGTCACGATAGACTACGACGTCGAAAACGCTAGTAGCCACCATCCTATCGCACACGGGTTGTCTCTCGTGTCGAATATCCTGAAGACCGTCGAACTCGAACGCCCGTTGACTGCACTCGGCGTTCCCGGGTTCTTCGGTTCGACCGTCGGAATCTTCATCGCCTATTTCACGATTTCTAACTATCTGACGACAGGTGAGTTCCAACTCGGTATGGCCGTCACTTCGACGCTGTTCGTGCTCGCTGGGTTGCTCGCTTGCTTCACCGCGATCATTCTCCACTCGATGAGTCGGCTGTTCGAATCCAGTCGGTCGTCGTCGACCGAGTATCCTCCGTTCGACCGCTGACGAGGGGACCGTTTGACCCGGTTGGAGGGCGGGAAGCGAGTTTGCAGATAGACGAATCGGGTGAATCAGGACTCGACGCCGAGGGGGCTCACTGTAGATAGCCGAGGTCGCGCAGTTGGGTCTTCTGCTCGTCGCTGAGTCCGGCGTCTGACGCCTCGTGTGTCGCCTGTTCGAGACGCGAGGGGACGACGCGTTGCGCTTCGTCTCTTGAGAAATCCGGGGCACCGTAGGTCATGCTGCTCGTCAAGGCGATAGAGAGCATGTTCAGCGCCTTCGTCGGAGACAGATTTCCGAGCCACGCCGGGGAGTACCCCCGGAATACATTGTCGTATCCGATCGCACCGAGTCGTTGGACCGAGGACTTCCGGTGGAAGACGTATCCGCCCGACCGATTCCACGCGGATGTCGCGGCGTAGACGGAGAGTTCGACCGCTCTCCCCGCGACGTCGACGTCGAGGTGCTGCCAGACGTCCGAACGGACTTTTCGGGTCGGTCGTGGAGTGGACCGCCAGAGGTCGACACCGTCCACGTCTGCGGGAGGTTCTCCGCGCTGCGCAGAGATGACCGTGGGGGCGACGTCGACACCGCTCAGAAGTGGGTCGTACGTCTCGCCTTCGGGCAGTCCCGCCCCCGCGAAGACGACCGGAACTTCCACGTTCTCCGGGGCCATCGGGTGGCCGTGCCCAAAGCGCCCACCGTTGGTCCATTCGCCGAGACACTGACCGTGGTCGCTCGTGAACACGACTAACGTTTCGTCGAGGAGTCCGTCCTCGGATAGTCGTTCGTACAGCCGAAGGAATCGCTGCGCGGAGTTGTGACAGTCTTGGCGGTAGAGGTTCACCAACTGCGGACGACGCCTCTCGTGCGTTCGGAAGAACTCTTTCGTTGATTCGAATACCCCGTTTTCGAACCCGTACGGAGCGTGCGGTCCGACGTCGTGGACGAAGTTGACGAACGGCGGTTCGAGGTCTTCGATTGTCCGCTCGGTATCCACGTGGTTAATCTGGAGTGGTGGTTTATCGGGCGCGTCGAGTTCGATCCACACCGTCTCCGTGTCAAATCCGACGTCATATGCATCGTCGTCGAGTAACGGCGGCCGTTCCGGGAGTCGGTCGTCGAACATCCAGACGCCATGTGTCGCCGGGTACAGGCCCGTGGTCAACGACGGTATCGAAGACGCCGTGAACGTACTCGCGGAGATCGCCTTCGCCGTCACCCCCAACTGTCGCACTTCGTCCGGGAGGAAGTCGTACCGCATCGCGTCGGACACGAATACCAAGACGTTATTCACGTTGGGACGGTCGGCCAGTTTCGAGAGAGGCGTGCCACTAGTGGACGCAGTCGTATCTGTCATGCTAGCAACAGCGTATTCAACGGGAGACCACCTAATGGTTAGTGTCAGTCAGTTATCTGATTATCGGCGGGAGTAGAGCCACCCTCCGTCCGGCGTCAGGTATCGTCCGGAACGTTCACACGCAGACTGTTACGCCGAAACCGTGTCTGACGGGTGTCTAGGGGCGAATAGAAGATGTAAGGACGAGTGATATTACGCGCTAACTTAACAATAATCTGATTATCAAATATATAACAATAGTCGCTACCGTCAACCCGTGTCTTACGCGTGAGCGAGAAGCGTAACGACTGTGTACGGAATTCGATATCCTTCGACCTGGAGCACTGGCACACTGCGACACTCCTCGTCGACGAGGTGAGAGACCCGATAGACCGTATCGTAGAATCCACGGAAATCGTCCTCGATTTACTCGACAGACACGACGTCGCGGCGACCTTCTTTGTCGTGGGAGACGTCGCCGACGAGTATCCGTGGCTCATCAACCGAATCCACGAGTTAGGACACGAGATCGGCTCTCACGGACAGACGCACAGACCGCTGTTCGATCTCTCGCCGAGCGAGTTCGAGCGGGAACTGGCTGAGTCGGGTGCTGCAATCGAATCAGTGACGGGCGAGTTCCCGATGGGGGTTCGACTTCCGAACTTCTCGCTGACGAGACGAACACAATGGGGGTTCGAAGTCCTCGCACGGAGCAAGTACCGATACGATTCGAGCGTGTTCCCGGTGAAGACGCCGATGTACGGCGTCCCCGGAGGGCCGTTGAGACCGTACCGGGTGCATCCCGGACGGCCGTTCGATTCGAGTGCGGCGGTCGGCAGCCAAAGAGAGTTGCTCGTAGAATCGCCCCTCGCCGTGACCAATACGATGTTACGACTCCCCATCGGTGGGGGGTTTTACGCGCGGGTCACACCGATTCGTTTGTTCGAGTGGGCGGTCAGTCGGCTGAACGAGTCGAGTATTCCGGCAAACCTGTACTTCCACCCGTGGGAGTTCAACCCGTCGGTCCCCGTGTCGGAACCGAAGTTCCACAAACGAGCGGTGAGTTTCGCGGGAATCGAGCGGTTAGCAGACAAAGTTGAACGGCTCCTCACGACCTTCGAGTTCGGACCAGTGAGCGAATTGATCCGTGCGGAACTTGGGCAGGACGTGTTCGACGAACCGCGGCCCCGAACCAATCACGAGGTCTCGAAGGGAACCTCCCACCACTGAAGATGAGTACGAGCAAGACAAAGACGCGGTTGACGGTGACGGACTGTACAGACAGGCGCGAGTGGAACGACTTCGTCGAATCGAACGACGGTCCCCCGTTTGGACTGTGGGGATGGCGCGAAGCCAGTCGGAATTACGGACACGACACGCACTGGCTCGCCGCCCGAGATGGGGGTGACATCGTCGGCGCACTCCCCCTCGTCGAGATTCGAAGCCGTCTCTTTGGTTCGAAGCTCGTCTCACCCCCGTACGGTGAACGCGGGTCGGTCATCTTGGCCGACGACGCACCGGAGTCGACGACCACGCATCTCGTCCGGCAGGCGAAACGTATCGCGGACGACGCGGGAGTTGATTTCGTCAGTCTCCGTGGGACGACCGTCGACCACGCGCAATTCGAGGGATTCGAACACGAAAATCGGTTCGTCACCTTCGACGTTCCGGTGGGCGTCAGCCACGATGAGATGTGGGACGGTCTCAAGGAGAGTCGACAACGGCAAATCGATCAGGCCCGGGAAAACGACCTAGAGTACGTCGTCGGAGAGTCACTCGACGAATTACGCGAGTACTACGAGCTGTATCTCCAGTCGGTGAGAGGCCACGGGTCTCCACCCCACTCCTTCGAATTCTTCAAAAGGGTCTGGGAAACCTTCGCAGACCACGGAACACTCCATCTGGGACTGGTACGACACGACGGACGAGCGATTAACGGCATCGTGAATCTCGGCTGCGGGTCAACGGTCTCACAGTGGGGGGTCATCACTGATTACGAGTACCGTGACCTTCAGGGCGGGAGTTTCCTACTGTGGAAATCGATGGAGCACGCACACGAAAACGGGTACCAATCCTACGAACTCGGACGGACGAGAGAGGGGACGGGCGTGTACATGTTCAAAAAGAGCTTCGGCGGAAAGAAGACTCAGTACGACGATTTTCACTACTTCCCGAACGGACCGGTCGAACTTCCACATCCGGACAAATCGGCCTACAAGCCAATAAAAGAAGCCTGGAAGCGACTCCCGATTCCGGTGACGAAACTCATCGGTCCCACGCTTCGGAAGGACATCAGCCTCTGACCATGCACGTACTCTATATCGTTGGACAGAGCACGGGTGGGCTCCCCCACTACGCCGCCGAACTCGCAAACAGCGTTGCGAATTCCGCCGAAGTGACGGTGTTCAAACCGACCGAAACGTCGGCGGACGACCTGTTCCGCGACGATATCGAACTCGTGAACGCGTTCGATCCGATCGGCATCTCGATGCCCGGGCTGTACAAGTTAGATATCAATCCACTGAACATCTTCAGAGGCCTGTACTCATACAGCGCGGTGAAAAAAATCGAGCAGTACGACCCGGACGTCATTCACGACAGTACCGGAATCTTCCCACAGGTGAAGTTTTTCACCAAACTCCACGATGTGGACGACTATCCGTTCGTGACGACCCGACACGAAGTGCCGGTGAGCCGCTTCAGCCTCGCACGCCCTCCCGTCCTCATCGAAGAGATACTCAACCTCACGATTCCAGCTCTCGCGATGAAGACCGGACACTGTTCGATCCACACGAAGCGACAAAAAGAGGTCCTCGTAAGCCGTGGATTCGACGCGGACGGCGTCGTCGTCATCCCACACGGGGCGTACTCAGTTTTCGGCGGCGTCGAGGATATCGACCGTGAACCCGAGGAGAACACGCTTCTCTTCTTCGGGAACATCGTTCCCCCGAAAGGACTTGACATACTCGTCGATGCAGTCGAGATACTCCGCGAAACGATTCCGGATGTCAATCTGATTATCGCCGGGGACGGACAGCTTCCGAGCGGAGTGCGCAAGACCATTGAACGGTATCCCGATAACTTCGAGGTTCACCGTCGGTTCATCCCCAATGACGAAGTCAAGGAGTTCTTCGCGCGGACCACAGTCGTCGTGATGCCGTACCGAGATCAGAGCGGGACGAAGGGACACAGCGGTGTTCTCTCGACCGCGTTCTCGTTCGGGAAACCCGTCGTAGCATCGACAGCGAGTGAGTTCCCCGAACAGGTCGAAGACGAGGGCTGTGGGCTCGTCGTCCCCCCGGAGAACCCCACGCGGCTGGCTTCGGCTCTTGAGACGGTGCTTCGAGACGAGTCCGCCCGGTCCGAGATGTCGCAAAACTGCGTCCGGATGAGCGAGCAACTCTCGTGGGACAGCGTGGCGCAACAGTATCTCGACGTGTACAGCGCCCTCGTCGGAGCGCACGAGTCGGGAGGCAAACAGGCCGTTCTTCGGACTCCGTGACCGGTTCCCGTCACTCGGTGTACCCCAGTGCGCGGAGTTGTGCGTCGCGGGAGACGTCGCTCGGTTGCGTGTCGTACGATGCGGGCGTGTGTGTCCCCTCGTCTGTTCCCGTCGTCGTCACCCACGGGACCTGCGTCAAACACGGGAGGTCGATCTGATTCGGATGCCCGTAGATGCCCCACTCTCCGAACGCCTCGCCGTGGTCGGCAGTAATCACGACCCGCTCCGCGTCTACGTTCCGTAAGAGGAGGTCTACGTCGGTGAGGACGAACCGGAGTGTCTCTCTGTACCGGTCGATAGCGACCCGCTGCGACAACTCTCCGCTCGTCACGCGGTCCCATGCGTCGGGATTACTCTCCCTCCCGAAACTGAAATTCGCGCGGTCGAGCGCTTCGGCGCCTTCGGTGAGGAACGGGACGTGCGGCTGAAGATAATGAACCAAGAGCCGTTCTGTCTCGGCGTTCCTCCCGTGGTGTATCGCTCTGTCAGTGACGGGCCTCGGCCGGACGGTTCCCCACTGCTCGTCCCACGCGTACCGCCACACTTCGTCTAACTCACCGAAGGTGTCTTGGTCGCAGAATTCGTCAGTGAAGGGGTTAGCTGACACGTACGCCGTCTCCTGAAGAACGTCTTCCGGCGTTCGTTCGAGGGTTCTGGGGAGCCAGTTCCACGTGCACGACGCTACGGAGGGAAAGTCGTCGACTCGCTGTATCCAATCGTAGCCGTCCGATTGACGTCTGAGTTCGTCCGCCCTGCACGCGTCCAAGAGTATACAGACGTCCCAGTCCTCCTCGAAGACGCTACGACCTGTGATATTCCCTGTCGAACGGTGGTACACGATTCCGAACCACCGACGCAAACCGCCTGAGAGACCATATCTGTCCACGAACCCCGGAAGGCTTCCGAGACCTTTCCGTAACTCTTGGGAAGTGACCATACACCACTCCATTGATCGTTAATATATATCAAATTATCCCAAGACATTCCGGAGAAAAATACAGTATCTGTTGAAATTGTGGCGTCGCTGTGTTTCATTCACGATATTAGCGACCGTGTCTACAGAGACGTATCCTCCCAGAGTCGGACCCAATCGACCACCATCTCTTCCCCCCACCTCTCTGTTTGGTCGGCGGTGCCGATGTTGTTGATATTGAGCGAGAACATGAAATAAAACGGGGCTCCGTTGGACAGTGCGGTCAGTAGCGTTTCGCCGAGCCACTTTCGGACGACCTTCCCGTCGACGTAGTGAACTAGCTCGTCGGCCTGCCACTCGACACCGTACGTGTGAAACTCCCGCGTGAGGTCCCCACCTGGCGTATACGACGCACCGAGGTTCCTATGTGTCGAGCGGTCGCCCACCTCCCTCGAACTCGAATAGTGGACGGTGTGTCTCGAAATGTGCCTATCGTCCCACCCCGAATCGTCCTGCCAAATCTCCACAACGTCGACCTCTGGCGGCCACGCCTCGGTGTTCGGTTTCGCCCAGAACGCGTTTTGAAAGCCGGTTCGCCCCGCGAACGAGATTCTGGCTTCGAGATAACTTCCCGGTCCGAACGTCACCTTGTTCTTCGTGTTCACGGCACCGGATCGTATCTCGCCCCGTTCGTGTGTCCCTCGGAGCCGGAGTGACCCGCCTTCCGTTCGGACGTTCTCTGAAACGATTCGAGTCGGACTCGTGGACGTTTCGACCCCCCAGCCCCAACCGATTGACCACGACGAGGCGTCTAACGAGTCACCCGAGAAGGTATCTTCGAAAGCGAGTTCCCAGTGTGCTTCCCCCGGTGAGCGTGCGCGAAGCCTGTCTCCGTACCGATCAGCGAGCGACTCTCGATTCAGTACGACGCCGCCGACGACGAGACCAGCGCCGGCAGCGCCGGCTGTCGCCCCTGACACTCGGAGGAACTCTCGTCGGTTCATATCTCCGAATACCTCTCACCCGTTCGCACGAAGGTCCGAACGCGGAGTGACTGCGACGAGCTCTCCGAGGAGCGTGACAACCCCCTTCACCGACAGCGCCGTCGTGCCACCACCGGCGAGAGAGTCTCCGAGGGATATCGACGGGTGCCGCTCACCGGTCACACGGCTGTAGGTCTCCGAGCGCATGCTACTACTGTGGGGGTAGAGACACAAAGCCGCTTCGTCAAAAAGTCAGTTCCGTGCTTCCAACAGCCCCGAATCCGGATGTAGCCTGCGCTACTACGGATTAGAGCTCTTGGCCGTTGAGCGTCGCGACGACGTCGCCGCCGTACGTCGATACGTCGAGGACACTCCCATCGAACAGCCAATACGCGTCCGAATCGTCCTTCACGGACCCGTGAATCTTCGAGTTGCCGACGTCGTCGCCGCTGTCCGCGACACCCGACGACGTCTCTGCCTTCTGGACGGCCCCATCGGTTTCAACGAGGTACCAAACGGTCCCGTTGCTGTTCGACCCACGGCGGATGACGAGGAGGTCGACGCGCGACTCATTTACGTAGACGTCTGCGGGTCCATCGAGCGCGATATCCGTCACATCGCCTTCGAATCGGTACGTGTCTGACCCGGCACCGACCGCCCCGCTTGCGGTCGTCCCAGAGACCGAGTCTTCGCTCGTAATCGAGTCGGTCTCGGCGAGCGCATCGCTCACAGAGACGGTATAGGAGGTCGAACTACTGTACCCACTCCCGTCGATGGTGATGGTGTTGGGAAGTGTCGTCGTCTGCGTCGAGTCCGACGTTTGGCTCTGGTCAGACGGCTTGTAGGGGCCGGGTTCAGAATCGTCGACTAAGTCGGCCGTGTTGACCGGTGAGTTGTCGATATAGATGTCGAGGTCGCCGTCGAACCTGAGGTCCGTGATGTCACCGGTAAACCGGAATCCGGGGAGTGACGACGTCTTACTGGTCGTCCCACCCGCGACGGTACCGTCTTCAGCGACCCAGTAATCCTCGGTCGTGTCCTGCGGTTCGATTCCGATGTTCCCGCCACTCGCCTCGAACGCGAACGTGACCGGGTTGCCGTCACCCGACCGGGCCCAGAGATAATGCTCTGTGTCGGTCTGACTGGTCGTGTCAGTGGTCGAGTCGGTCGTGGAGCTGTCCGAACTAGTCCCCGAGTGGTCCCAGAGGCGGACCCAGTCGATCGCGACTTCTTCGCCCCACGGCACCGAGTAGTCGGGCGTGCCGACGTTGTCGATGTTCAGAGAGAACATCATGTAGTGAACACCACCGTTCTGCATCGCCTGCATGGCGGTGCTATCCGTGGACTCCCAGACCGCTTCTCCGTCGACGTAGTGAGTGATTCGGTCTTCTTGCCACTCGACTCCGTAGATGTGGTAGTTCTCAGTCAGGTCGTCACCCGGCGTGTATCCGCCGCCGGGGCCGACGTGAGTCGAATTGTCTCCCGGCTCCGTCGAGGTCGAGTAATGAATGTGGTGTCGTGACCGATGGGTATCGTCCGTCCCACTTCCGTCTTGCATCAGTTCGACGACGTCGATCTCAGGCGGCCACGCCTCGGTGTTCGGCTTCGACCAGAACGCGTTCTGGAACCCCTCGCGTCGCGCGAACTTGATCTTCGCTTCGTAGTAACTGCCTGGGCCGAAGGTGACTTTGTTCTTCGTGTTCACTCCGCCCGCGTACGGTTGGTCTCCGTCGTGCGTTCCCTTCAGATAGAGGTTGCTGTCGCGGACATCGACGTTACGTTCGACCACTTCGGTCGGACTCATGGTCGTTCCGGTTCCCCAGCCCCAACCGATAGACCACTGCTCTGTGTCCAGAGAATCACCGTCGAAGTCGTCTTCGAAGGTCAGGGTCCATTCGTCTTGGTTTGCGGGGCCTCCCTCAGTCACTGCTGCAGAGCCCACGCCGACGCTAGAGACGCCCAGTGCTGTCAAGGCACCGGCGCCGGACAGTTTCATGAGATTCCGGCGAGTGCAGTGGAGGGACTTCGCATTCGTTTCTTCGTCCGGTGTATCCGGACATTCGTCGTCTCTCATAGGTACAGTTTCGTGAAAGGCAGTGGAGTATAAATGTCTTTTTTGAATGAATTTGTAAATATTGGCACGTTAATTGAACATATGAGTTATGTCTAGGATAATACCACGTTATAATTTTGCGAATTTAAGCTAGCGATTAAGATAAATTCAATTTTCTAATTGTAGACGGATTCAATCAATATATCGTCTATATATAATTGAGATAGTCATATAACTAATTTATTAAAATAATCTATGTAATCGACATACAGGACTCGGATACTGGTCAATCAAGATAGTTACAGGATATTATAGTTATCAAGTTGGAAATTCTTTTTTCACCGAGGGAAAACGGTCTCTTAATACATATTTTCTGACGATAATTTCGCAGAAACCGTTTGTTAACCCCGCGTTAAGCTATTCTGCATATCTGATACATCAGCGGTTCACACTGTGTGTTAATTGTCACCGCCACACGTAGTGACGGCGTTCGAGCAGGTCAGCTGTGGGCAGTGCGCGCTCGGAGATACCAGCCTATCGCGACGAGTGTGAGGAGACCGAGTTGGACGAAGAGCGCTGGCGAGGGGTCTAACGCCTGAAGTCGGGGGAGCAACGTGAGCTCCGTACCGTAGTCCACTGCCGGGAGTGCAGGCCAGAGGAAAAACGTCGCGTAGTACAGGTCGCCGTCGAGCAATGGCGGGACAACGTCACCGACGATGTGCGTGAAGTATCCAAAGAGAAAGGCGAACACCGCTTCATCTCGGTCCACCCTCCGCCCGATCCGAGTGAGGACGATCGCCACGAGAAAGAAGGTGAAGATGGAGTGAGCAAGCGACCGACCATTCGGTAACACGCCGACGTACCACGCGAGCGGTTTGTCAACCAAGTCCGGAAACTGCGTGCCGAGCGTGAGCGACAGTCCGACGCCGACCCGTGAGATGCCCAACTGTCGCATTCGACGATAGCCGAAGTACGCGAGAGCGCCGAATAACAGGTGTCCCCAGGGCCACATCAACGTAGATTGGTCGAGCGTCGAACTATGTAATGCGCTCGCTACCCAGTTCCGCCGTTGACGAATGCCTTCTCAGCGGACACCGGACTTGTGACCGGAGACTACTGCAGCGAATAGACCGTACCCTTTGCAGACCCGACGTAGACATGATTGCTATCAGCCGACAGATCGGTAAGCTGGGAACCATCCTCGAACGCCCACTGCTCCTCACCTGCCGATACATCAAGCGCGAACTTGAATCGGTTCCGCGGGTCGTCTCTCCCCCACGAGTCGACGTACAACGAGTCACCTATCGTCACAGACGGTACCACACCCTCAACGCCCTCGTTGGGGGTCCACGTCCAACTGAGAGTACCGCCCTCAGTATCGAACGCTCGCACCGTTCCGCCACCGGCAAAGAGAACATCGTCCTGAACTGGTACCCGTGGGACGAACCCTGACTCGGCTGCTTGCCACTGTTTTTCACCGCTTTCCGGGTCGAATGCGGCGATGTGTTGGCCGCCGACATAGAGAGTGTCACCGTGGAGCGTCGTCGACGTCGCGACCCAGTCGTCGCGACTCCACGTCTCCTCACCCGTCTCGCTATCCAGCGCAATGAGCTTTCCACGGGTATCGCCCTCGTCGGCAACGAAACAGACTGTTTCGTCGGTCGCTGCAATCGTCTGGTACGAATAATCTTCGACCGCTGCAGTCCACCGCTGCTCACCGGTTGCTGTATCGTACGCATAGAGGCGACCGTATGTGGGAACGTAGATCGTCTCAGCGGTCAAGAGTCCGCCAGACGGGTCGCCGATCTCGCCGGACCACCGCTCTGCTCCGTCAGCGACGGAGAGCGCGTAGAGCGTCTGACCGGCCTCCTCAATCGCGTCGTCTTCGGTCCCGACGTACAGCACATCCTCGGTAACGCCGAGAATTTCCAGCCACCATGCTTCGGGGCTGAACGTCCACTCCACGGTTCCGGTTTCGGCGTTGAGGGCGACTACGCCGTGGTTCTCGAACAAATCGTTCTTTCCAACAATGACGAACACCGTCTCGCCGACGTGGGCCGGCGAACCACGGAGTTCGGTGTCCGCGTCATACGACCACTGTTTGCTTCCATCAGTAGTGTTCAGCGATTCGAGAGACCCGGACTTCGTTCCCACGTAGAGACGATCTCCGGTACTCGTCGGGGGAGTCGTGATTTCTGACCCGACCGTTTGCCGCCAGACGACTGGGGGGTCTGGCTGCGTGGGTTGGGTACGTGCGGGCGTCTCCGTTCCCGTTTCTGTCCGGGGCTCGGTCCCTGTCGTCGTCTCCGCAGGCACCTCGGAACCAAGACAGCCAGCAGTTCCGAGCCCAACGGCGGCGGCACAAGCACGAAGGAATCGGCGACGGTGAGGGGAGGGCATCTACTATCAGTTTCGTGTTGGCTGTTAGATATTTTGTGGTCGGCTGATGGAATGCAGCGGCGTACGGCATCGCGTATTTTGGACAGAGGACCGGCCGTCCCGTACGGAGGACAAAAACGCGGGTGCCTACTCGAACAGCGCCAACACATCTGACGGGGTGAATAGATGGACGTCCTCACGCTGCGCTGCGCGCTCCACGAGTTCGTCCGTGAAACCGGACCGCGAAAAGAGCCCGTACGCAACGTCTCGATCGGAACCTTGCCAACGCACGTCCGGTTCAGTCGCTTCGAGGTCGTCTAGGAGTGACCGGCCAACGGGGCTAGTGGTCCATTTGCATTCTCCGAGAAACAGCGACTTCGCTTGCGGATTCAATCCGACCACGTCGATTTCTTGCTCGCTGTACCACCAGCGACCGACTCGGGAACTGGAAACTGGGAACGACGGCGCTCGGGCGGCTTGTCGGCAGACCTCTTCAAACGCGAAGCTCGTGTGCGTCGGTACTGTTTCAGCAATCGATTCTCGGACGGGTTCCGTTCGCCCTTGTTCGAGTGTTCCCCGGTTCGGCGAGACGTAGCGGAACCAAAACCGGACGAACTGGTCAGTCAGTTTGTAGACACCGCGTCCGTCGGGATCTGTGACCGGCGTTTCGCGCTCGACGAGCGCTAACTGAGTCAGGTTTTGGAGATACCGTGAGATGCCGCTTGCCTTCTTATCGATGCTATTCGCGATGTCGGTCACACGAGTTGCACCGTTGGCAATCGCCTCAAGAATCGCCATGTAAGTGGTCGGTTCCCGGAGTTCCTGTCGGAGGAGGAATTCGGGTTCCTCGTAGAGGAACGCACCCTTGGAGAGGATGTGCTGTTCGATGTTCGAAAAGAGGTCTTGAGTCCCGTCAAATTGCTCTAAGTACGCCGGCACCCCACCGAGAACGCTGTACGTCTGGATTGTCGCATCAGCATCATACCGAGGGAAGAATTTCGAGACGTCACCGATGGTGAGCGGTTCGAGTCGCCACTGTCCAGTTCGGCGTCCATAGAGCGGACTCTCGTAACTCAACACGCCTTCTTCCATCATCGATATCGACGAGCCGAGGAGGACGATCGAGATGTCTGTGTCAGCGAGCACCTCGTCGACGATAGTCTGGAATACCGACGGGATGGTCTCGTCCTCCCCTACGAGATAGGAAAACTCGTCTAACGCGACGACAAACGGGCCGTCAGCCCGTCCCTTGAGATATCGAAACGCATCCAGAAACGTGTCCACGTCGGGTGGAACATCGTCGAAGTGATCCGCGCACTGTCGTGCAAACTGCGTTGCATTGTGTTGCGGTCCTCGCTGGTCGCAAAGGTAATATTGGGTCTCCTGTTCGAGCGAATCGAGTGCTGTCGTCACGAGCGTCGTTTTCCCAACTCTACGGCGGCCGTACACAACGAGGAACTGCCGGTCATCTCGTTTGAGATGTGAGGTCAGCCATTCTAATTCCCGCTCTCGGTTAATCATTATGCAGTAGATTATATTATCCCGTGCATAAAGATTGTGGTGAGGCGTGACGCAGCCTGGTGCGCCCCGCAGCCATCGGGAGCGGAAAAACACCGTCGTCGTCGATGTGGACCTCGACGAGCGGCCGGACACGGATGTGAGTTCGGAGACCGCATAGAACGTAACTTGGCTCGGCTGTAGCCAAGGCAGGGTTCGCACGTACCGTATCATCGTGGTTCCGACGTCGAACCGTGGAGCCGAAGTTCAAGTAGAAACGAGCTACGGGCTACGCTTTCGAGGGCGTACCGTTGCGACGGCGGCCGAACAGACCGCTAATTTTCCGACTGATCGTTCCGAGCGTGAACCCGACCGTCCCGAGGGGAATACCGAACAAGCAGGCGAGGAATACGGCAGTTCCGAGGGTCTCCAGCGGACCGACTGTCTCGAAGTGCATCCCCGTCGCACCGAAGAGTCGGTGGAGTTTACTCGGCGAGAAGTGTTCGACCATCATCCCATAGCGTGCGAGACCGATCCCAAATATCGGCCCCATGGTGAGACCGATTGTGGGCACTAACCCGGAATTTCTGGCGGCGAAAGCTGCAGCGACCGCGACCAGCACGACGATGCCAATGACCGCAATCGCGTTCGGGTCCGTCGCGTTTAACGTCCCCAGAACCCACTGTTCAACGCGACTGTAGCCGTACGTTGCGGCCACCAACGGTCCGGTCACGATCGCCGCTATCGGGGCCGAGAGGACCGCCGCAACTGAGGTCCTCCGTCGTCGGCCGACTACCCCGTGCCAGATTCGCTTGAGCAGAGGTCGACTCGTAACGGTTCCTCGTAACCACGTGTATAATACCGAGGTGGCGGCGACGAGTTTCCCGAGGGCGACTCTACCGCCGGAGAGTACTGAAAGGCCGTCTCTCTTGGGGGCCATGTCAGTACGTATGTGTAATCGATATGAAATAGTTTTGGCTTCTGCGAATCATCCCACAACCCTCTTTGGAGACGAACAACCCACTCGTGGGATCGGTTCGGAGGAACTGGGGCCTGTGGAGAGGACTTCGCCATTGCGAACGACGTACCGCTTCGCCAGCAGCAGGACGCGATGGTTCGTTAGTTCCGGATCGGTCGAGACGGCTCTGTTGGAACCCCCAGCAGGAGTCACACTTTGGCTTGCCGTGGACGGTACAGAGGATGAGTCTATCAAAAAAGAATATGAACTGACGGTTTCAATCGAGAGACATGAGTGACCGCTCAATCGGGGAATCTGAGTGATAGTGCGTTTGACTTCGGTCTTCTTCTCGTTTTATTCGGGGGGTTTCTTATCTCGGGTCGAGACCTATTCGCGGCGGATTCAAACGCGTTTGGTCAAATTGGACTCCTGATTATGGTCCTGGGAGTGAGTGTCGGGTTCGTTGGCCTCGCCGGTGATCTGTCTTCATGAACGAGACGGTGTGATATGTAGGGCGGCTGCGAGATACGCAATACTCAGCGAGCGGTTGTTTCAGGCAATACGTCTCTGAAGAGGAGGGTTTCAAGAGGGCCGTCGAGGCGCATCTCTAATGGAAGACGCCGAAGCACGACTACGGGGGCGATTCCTAGCTCTCTCCGAGTGCAACCACGCTTCCGTCTGACTCGGGTGAGAAAATCGCCTCCGGAGTCACGATTACACGACCCGCGCCACCGGGGGTCGTGCTCCACCGCTCGTCCCCGGTTGCCCGAGATACCGCGACAAGCCGTTTTTCGCTTCGGATGAGTACCGTCTCGCCGGCGACAGTCGGAGTTCCCACCCGCTCTCCGGGAGATTCGTACGTCCACGCGTCCTCCCCATTCCAATCGATCGCTTGGACCGTGTCCCCGGCGGACACGTACAGGTGTTGACTGTCGACCGCGATCTGTTGCACCCCAGCATCGGGGATGTTGAACGACCATTGGCGTGTTCCATCGGTGTCGAACGCAGTCACGAGTTGATGACTCTGCACGACGACACCCTCGGGATGGGCTACCGGCCCACCAGTCACCGCGCGTGTAGATTCGACCCATTCTTTTTCGCCCGTTGTGGCGTCCAGCGCAACGAGGCCGGTCTTTCCTGACCGCGAGCCGAGGTAGAGCGTCCCATCGAGAACGGCGACTGGTTCGGTGAATGTTCGCCCACCAGCCTCCGCATCGACGTGGTGTGACCACCGCACAGACCCGTCCCCGACTGAGAGAGCGTGGACGCGACCGCTCCAGTCGGGGACGTAGACGACTCCGTCGGCAATCGTGGGTGGGGCGGTGAGTCTGGCGTCGATGTCGACGAGCCAGTCCTCGTCACCGTACCGCGTCTGGAAGCCGATGATACGACCTTTTTCGAGCGCCCGCTTGGCCGTCACGACGATGTGATCACCACGTACTGCGGGTGGTCCGTTCGGCTCCGACCGAAGTGGCACCTGCCATCGTTCCTCTCCTGTCGCCGCGCGCAACGCGTGAATCCGATACCGATGGCGTGCCGTATCGGAGATCGCGTCGACGGGAAGGTAGAGGTGCCCAGCGCTGATAGCTGGTGTGCCAGTGGCCCGTACCTGACTGAGGTCGGTTTGCCAGACCGTCTTCGGGTCCGTCGGACCAGACGCCACCCGTCGAGTGTGACCGGGATTTCGACCGCTCATCGGCCACGTTCCGGTGACGTCTCCGAAATCTCCCGAGGGGCGAGACGGCGAGAGACAGCCAGCAAGCGCAATACTTGTGGAGCCGAGGGCTGTGAGGAGTTGGCGGCGCGTGTGGGAGGGCATGAGGGCGGGTTCTTTCCGAAAATACGTTAATTCGGGGGTGATATGCTGCTCGAAAGTCGAAATCGCGTATCTGTGTAGCGGCTGCCGCACTGGCCTAATCCGATTTGACGTCGTCCAGATAGGGTTTCAACAGAGCCAGATATTTCATTGGCAAATCTGAATCGTATCTCGGGGAGGAAGACAGACATAAAGCACTCAGTGACAAGTTCCCCACTGTGGAGGGACAAGTAACAGAAGTATGATGATTGATATTTTCCACGTATCGAGGCCTTTCACTTAGAGAGACAGAAGTGAGTCTTCGGCTTCTCGGCATAGTTCGTTTCAGGCGACCCGACAGTGATACACTGAGTGGCTAACAGCGTTTCTGACCCGCCGAAGACGCAGCTAAGCGGGTCGCGGTCGACGAAACCGGCGTCAAGATCAATAATGCGAATTCTTGGACACAAACTACAATATATCGGTTCGAAAGTGGTCCTTGACGTTGCGCTGTTCGAGCGTCAAGAGACTGGTTCGATGGCTACGTTTCTCCATGGAGTCCGTGAGAAACACGACTGTTCAGAGTCGGCGTTCCCGGATGACACCATCGAATATCGGACTACATTCTTTCGATTAGGGGGAAACTGTCCGGGAGACTACACAGACCGAAATCTGATTAAAAATCGATTCACACGTTCAAAATGGGAGTTGACCGTTTTCACAGTTCATGGGAGAGCAGCCGGCTGAGCGTCCGCTAGGCTCTTGCAGTATTCACTCATTACTAACTCTTCAACGACCACATCAGTCGTTCGACGGAAGAACGCCGTTTCAGGGGGCTAACTAGACGGTGAAATCGACAAAATGTATGATTCACTAGTATTCATCCAGAATTGGCACATATATGATATTTCAGAGTCATTGCGGTCGCGACACCGCGCTTGGCTGCACCGACGTTCGGCCGCTGTCGGACGGGAGGTCATCGACGTCGAACTCGTTCGCAGGCTCCTCACCTACACCGGTCGGTATACCGACCACGTCGTCGCCGGCCTGTCCGGCGAGAACGCACAGGATATCCCGGATACGTAGACGACTTCGGGCGCAGTGACCCCGAATTGAGGCGCAAATCGATTACCCGTGACAGTCTTAGCTCTGTAATTACAACTCGCTGAAAACGAATTACTCAAGCGGATGCCCGGGGCCACCCATGAGTTACACGGGTAGGCCTGCTATGCACGGCCGGCCCCATCCGAAGCGACGTCGCAGGGACCGGTGTGTCATCGGGACGCGAGCGGCGGAGTTCGCGTGCACCGTCGGTCCGTTTCGTGCTGGTGAACCCGCCAGGAACGGAAGTCGGCGGCTGAGTCGGGCTGTCCGCGGTGGACCGCAGTTCTACTAATAGTAGAGTCAAGCGATGCGAGCGAGCGGCTCCGTACCCGGTGCGCCGCGCGAGCACAGGTGTCTAATTGAGCGGGAATCGAAGTTATCCCGTCGAATCACCCACCGATTCGGATTAATTATGAATATTCGTAAATCATCGGAGAGACGCCACACGGTACCGGTACGACGGCAGTGAGGGGAAACCCCACGTTCGACGGCGTTGGTCGCGGTAGCTACCGGCTTCGCGGGGCGCTTCCACCATCAGTAGAATTTATCTGTCCCGCTCCGAAAGGCGAACTATGGCACCCAACGAAAGCGAAGACGGTGGTAAGCGCGTGAAGGCAGTCATGCGCTCGTACCGGGTAATCGGTGTTCTGCGAGAGCAAGGGACGGTGCGGATTAACGACGTCGCGGACGCGCTCGGGGTGCCGACCAGTACCGCGCACGTGCATCTGAAAACCCTCGAAGCGGCGGGGTACGTCGTCAAGGACGAACACGGGTACCGGCTCGGCCTTCGGTTCCTCCGCGACGGAAGCGTCACCCGGGGGCGCTTAGACGTGTACGACGCGTCGCGGTCCGAAATCAAGGACCTCGCGGAGTCGACCGGCGAGGTGGCGAATCTCGGCGTCGAAGAGAACGGACAGCGGGTCATCGTCTACCAGGCCGAGGGCGACAAGGCGGTGTACGACAACGCGCCGATCGGCGAGTTCACGCATATGCATTGGACCGCGCTCGGAAAGGCGATTCTCGCGGAACTCCCCGGCGAGCGGGTGACCGAAATCGTCGACGAGTACGGGCTTCCGGCGAAGACCGACCACACGATCAGCGACCGAGACGCGCTCCTCGAAGAACTTGAGGCGATACGGGAGCGGGGTTACGCGCTCGAAGACGAAGAGCGCCGAGACGGGATTCGGTCCATCGCGGTTCCGCTAGTCAGCGACGGGTCGGTCATCGGCGCGGTGTCGCTTTCCGGACCGAAAGAGCGGTTCAACGACGACCGAATCGTGGACGAACTGTTCCCGGCGCTCAGAGACCGGAAGAACGTCATCGAGGTCAAGTACGCGTACGACTGAGCGCAGTCCACCCGGTCGTTTCACCGAGTCCAACGAACTCGTTCCACTATGAGTGGACCACAACTCTCACGAAGATACGTTATAGACCTAGAACTGGTGAGAGAGGCGCTATCGACGTCGATCCGTGGACTCGGCGGACGACACCACCGTCATCTGTGCGAAACGCTTTTAGTCGGAGTGAGTCTGGAATGTGAGTGTATGAATCCAGCAGTGATGCTGCCCCCCTCCCCGGACAGACGGTGGACCCTCGCCAAGCAACTCGGCGTCGAAAGCGCCGTCGTACGGTTCTGGGGCGTCGACGAGTGGTGGGAGTACGAGACGTTACTCGAAACCCGAAATCGGTTCGCAGACCACGGATTCTCGCTGGACGTCGTCGAGGACCGCCCGCCCATGGAGCGAACGGTCCTCGGTCAGGAGGGTCGAGACGAGGAGATCGAGACGGTGAAACGACTGCTTCGGAACATGGGACGCCTCGGCATCGACGTGTACTGCTGGGTGTGGACGGAAAACCCCGTCGGCGTCATCAGAACCTCCGATTCGATTCCGGACCGCGGTGACTCGCTCGTCACCGGGTACGACCACGAGTGGCTGGAGCGCGCCGAGGACCACCCCGCGGCGGGTATCACCGAGGAAGAACTGTGGGACAACCTCCAGTACTTCCTGGACGAAGTCGTGCCGGTCGCCGAGGAGGCGGGCGTCAAGATGGCGCTGCACCCCGACGACCCGCCGGTCGAGGAGCTTCGGGGAGTCCCCCGCATCGTCACGTCGCTCGAACGGTACGAGCGCGTCTTGGAACTTCACGAGAGCCCCAACCACGGCGTCACGTTCTGTCAGGGGAACTTCGCCGCGATGGGCGAAGACGTACCGTCGGCGATTCGACGCCTCGGAGAGAAAATTCACTTCGTCCACTTCCGCGATGTCGAAGGGACACCCGAGTCGTTCGTCGAGACGTGGCACGACGACGGGCCCACGGACATGGCGGCGGCGATGGAAGCGTACCAAGACATCGGTTTCGACGGAGCGATTCGCCCCGACCACGTCCCCAAGATGCTCGGCGAGGAGGACCGAGCAGAAGCGCATGCGGGGTACACTGACATGGGCCGACTGTTCGCAATCGGCTACATGAAGGGCCTCATCGAACGCGGACGGTAACACCGTATCCGACCGGTCAGCCTCATCTTGCCTCCCCCGACCGGTGACTACCGGCGACTGCGACGAGTGACGAGTCGAACTACCCGGAGCAGATGAGATCTATCCTATGATATATTATTAAAATGAATTATTGCGATAGATATAAGTACCAGTGTAGAATCGTTGTGAATGGTATGCGTAGACAAAGCCGACGGAGCTTCATGGAACAGCTCGGGCTACTTACTGGCACCGGGGCAATCGCATCGATGGCTGGCTGCATGGGCGGCGGTTCCGACTCCGGAAACGACGGTACGACCGAGTCAGGCGGCTCAGACACCGACACGACGGAGAGCGGTGGCGGCGGTCAGAGCCAATCGCTCATCATCGGGAGCGTCTTCCCCAGCGGGCACGTCATCAACGAGATGGCCAAGGAGTGGGCGTCCTCCGTCGAAGCGGAGACGGACGGGCGGGTCGCAATCACCATCGAGGAGTCCTTCGGTGGCGAAAAGGAGGTCATGGAGCAGACGCAGATCGGCTCCATCGACGGGACTATCATCGGGACGCGCTGGGTCATCGACTACGACCCCAAGAACTTCTGGGTCGAGTCGCCGTTCGTCTTCGAAGGCTGGGAACAGCAGCGACGCGCCTTCCAGACGGAGTTCTTCGACGACGGCCGACAGCGCCTCCGCGAGCAGGGCAAGCAGATGCTCGTGAACGAGCCGGTGTACCGCGGCTACCGACACACGAGCGGGAACAAGGCCTTCGAGACGCCCGAGGACATTCAGGGAGTCAACCTGCGGGTGCCCGACCTCACCCCGTGGGTGAACATCTGGAGCGGTATCGGCGCGAGTCCGACGACCGTCGCGTTCGACGAGCTCTACAGCGCGCTGCAACAGGGCGTCGTCGACGCCCAAGAGAACCCCGCTGAAACCGTCCGGTCGTCCTCGCTGTACGAGGTACAGGAGTACTACACGCTGACCAAGCACCTCGCGTCGACGGGCTGGTTCACGCTCGGCACTCAGGCGCTGTCGAACATCTCCGACGAGGACCAGACGACGATGGTCGACTCGCTGACATCGAGCATCCAAGATCTCAGCAGCAGCATCTCTGAATCGGAATCTCAGGCCATCGAAGCGCTGAAAGAACAGGGGATGAACGTGGTCGAACCCGACCGCGACGCGTGGTTAGAGGCGGCGAAGGAGCCGCTCCAGACGCAGTTCGAGAATAACTGGGAACCGTCGCTCGAAGAAGTGCGAAACATTTGAGCGGACGCTTACTCGTAGAGCACCCATGGAAGAAGTAAACCTCGCAACGAAACTCGGCCGGCTTTTCGACGGGCTGGTCACGTCCATCGCGTTGGCACTCTACGTGCTGATGATACTCGTCGTCGGGTTGCAGATTCTGACCCGCTGGGTCTTGGGTTCGATACTCGGGTCGAGCCTCCCGTGGACGGTCAACCTCTCGCAGATGCTGCTCGTGTACATCACGTTCTTCGGTGCGGCGGTCGCCAGTCGAAAGCGACAGCACATCTCGCTCGACCTCCTCGTCTCGCGGCTCTCCGACGGCGTCATCCGGGTGCTGACCGGTCTCCGGACGCTCCTCATCCTCGCGTTCGTCGGCGTCATGGTCTCGGGAGCGTACCCGCTGTACCTGCAAAACCGGGGATTCGGCATGGGAGCGCTCCCGTCGCACCCGCCGTTCACCGAAGCGTGGCTGTACGTCCCCGCCGTCGTCGGCGGTGTCTGTATCGGTATCTACGCGCTTCGCGACCTGTGGCTCGTCGCCGTCGAGCCCGAAACGATCATCGAGGACATCAAAGGAGAAGACGAAAATGCAGACTGAACGCCGACCCGCCACCGAGATGCGCCCGCTCCAAGAGGGGTGCCGCTGATGGCCGACGTCGTCCTGCTCGGCCTGTTCATCGGCGTCCTGCTCGTACTGTACCTGTTCGAGGTACCCGTCGTGTACGCGCTGGGGCTGACCAGTCTCATCCTCATGTGGACCACGTCGATTCCGTTCGAGCCGCTTCTGGTCGCCCAGACGATGGTCTCCGGAACCAACTCGTTCGTGCTGTTGGCGATTCCGCTGTTCCTCCAGACGGGGCTGTTGATGAACAAACTCGGCCTGACCGACGTCATCTTCGACTTCGCGAAGGCCATCGTCGGCCCGATTCGCGGTGGGCTCGCCCACGTCAACATCGTCGCCAGTATCATCTTCTCCGGGATGACGGGGACCGCCGCGGCGGACGCCGCGGGACTGGGGGCCATCGAGTACCGCGCGATGCGCGAGGAGGGATACGACGAGGGGTTCAGCGTCGCCGTCACCGGGTCGTCGTCTATCATCGGCCCGATTATCCCGCCGAGCGTCCCGCTCATCATCTACGGGATTCTCGCGCAGGTCTCGATTGGCACGCTGTTCATCGCCGGACTCGTCCCGGGGCTGGTGATGGGCGTCGGGTTGATGATACTGTGTAGTTTCTACGCCCATCGGAACGGCTACGAGAAAGGCGACTGGTGGTCCCTCGGCGAAGTCGGCCGGACGTGTTACCGGGCGCTTCCCGCGCTCGGCACCCCGGCGCTCATCATCGGCGGGATTCTCGGCGGCTGGTTCACCGCGACCGAGGCGGGCGCAGTCGCGCTGTTCTACACGCTCATTATCGGGACCGTCTTCTACGACGGTCTCTCGCGCGAGGAACTCGTCTCATCGTTCGACGAGGGGATGACCCACACCGCGACGCTGACGTTCATCGTCGCGGCGGCGTCCCTGTACGGCTTCCTCATCCGGCGTGCACAACTTCCTGAGATTCTCGCACAGGCGATTACGGGCGTGTCGACGGACCCGCTCGTGCTCATGTTGCTCATCGCCGGCGTCCTGTTCATCGTCGGGCTGATGCTGGAGACGATTGCGGCGATCACCATCCTCACACCGGTGTTCCTCCCCATCGTCGAGCAGACCGCAATCAGCCCGATTCACTTCGGCGTCGTGATGATCGTCACGCTGATGATCGGCCTGCTCACGCCGCCGTTCGGCGTCATCCTGTTCGTGCTCAACGCCGTCACCGGCGTCTCGCTCGAACGGATTACCCGGCACATGGTCCCGTTCTACCTGCCGCTTTTGTTCACCCTCCTGCTGATTATCGTCTTCCCGGAGCTCGTCCTCTGGCTGCCCCGCGCGATGGGGCTCGCCTGAGCGACGCTCCACGTCCTTTGTAGAACGGTCGCTAGCGGCGCGTAGATGCGGGTACGAGAGCGATTCGCCCCGCAGGGTCGTCTGTCGACCGCAAGAGTTAGCATGCCGTAGTCGGTGGATTCGAGTATGGTGGAGACATCACCCACGGTTACCGTATCGGATAGCGCTGCGGTCGTCATCGGCGGCACGAGCGGCATCGGTCGGGCCATCGCGCTCGCCTTCGCCGACGACGGTGCCGACGTTGTGGCGACGAGTCGCAGCGCGGACGCCGTCGAGGAGACCGCCGAAGAGCTCCGCGCTCGCGGTGCGAAGACGGCCGAGGTGACGTGCAACGTCCGAGACAACGAGTCGATAGAGAACCTCTACGAGGTCGCCAGCGACGCCATCGGCGACATCGACATCCTCGTGAACTCGGCGGGGTCGGTCGCGAGAGCGTCCGTCTCCGAGATGAGCGACGACCAGTGGAACCAGGACATCGACGTGAACCTGACGGGCGTCTTCCGGGCGTGCCGCGTCTTCGGTCGCGAGATGGAGTCTGGAAGCATCGTGAACATCTCCTCGATGTCCGCACAGCAGGCCCGCGAGGAGCGCCCGGCCTACTGCGCCGCGAAAAGCGGCGTGAACGGGCTCACGCGCGCCGCGGCGGCCGACCTCGCACCCGACGTGCGCGTCAACGCCATCGAGCCGGGATTCGTCAAGACCCCGCTCGCCGGCGACGGCTTCAACGAGGGAACCGAACTGCGAGAGAAAATAGACGAGGGAACACCGATGGAACGCGTCGCGACGCCGGACGAAATCGCGGGCGCGGCCGTCTACCTCGCCAGCGACGCGGCGTCGTTCACGACGGGTGCGGTCATCACGGTCGACGGCGGCTACAACGACAACGCGTTATAGGTCGTCGCTGACGCGGATTACGCCTTTTACTTCTTCGGGCTCGGCCGCGCGGTCGAACGCGGCCTGCGTGTCCTCGAACGACGATTCGAAGGTCACGATGCTGTCCACGTCGAACCGGCCCGTTTCGATTCCCTCGATGGCCTCCGGGTACGTATTACTGAACCTGAACGACCCCTTCAAGTCGTACTCCTGGCCGATGGTCTCGACGATATCGGTGGGGAACTCGGG
Source organism: Haloferax sp. ATB1 (assembly GCF_000730175.1). Lineage (NCBI taxonomy): Archaea > Methanobacteriati > Methanobacteriota > Halobacteria > Halobacteriales > Haloferacaceae > Haloferax > Haloferax sp. ATB1. The sequence continues at coordinate 45,617 of NZ_JPES01000101.1, forward strand.
TTCGAGCGGGATGCCGACGAAGACGACGGTGCCGCCGCGTTTGACGGCCTCGGTCGTCGTCTCGATAGCGCCGCCGAAGCCGGAACTTTCGAGAACCACGTCGACGCCGCGTTCGTCGACGTGTTCGCGAATCGTCTCGACGGGGTCGGACTCCGTCACGTCGACCGCGTGGTCGACGCCGCGGGACTCGGCGAGTTCGAGCTTTTCGGGGACTACGTCGGTCAGGACGACCGTCTCGGCCCCGCGGGCCATCGCGACTTCCGAGACGAGCTGACCGATGGGACCGCCGCCGGTAACTAACACCGAGTCGCCCTCGGAGACGCCGCCGCGCTGACACGCGTGCATCGCGACGCTCAGCGGCTCCGCGAGCGCCCCCTCGCGGAGCGACACCGAGTCCGGAAGCGCGTACAGGTACTCGGCGGGCCACGCGACGTACTCGGTCAGCGCGCCCTCGACGGGCGGCGAAGACATGTACTCCATGTCCTCACAGAGGTGGTAGGTGCCGTCGCCGACGCAGTACTCGCACTCTCCGCACGGGAGACCGGGTTCGATGGCGACGCGGTCGTCGGGACCGACGCGGGAGACCCCGTCTCCCACCTCGACGACGGTACCGGCAGCCTCGTGACCGAGGACGTGGGGGAACTCGACGACGTTGCCTCCGTTTTCGCCGTGTTGGTAGTAGTGTAAGTCGGACCCGCAGATGCCGACGCGGTCGATTCGAACCAGCACTTCGTCGGGACCGATTGTCGGGAGGTCTCGATCGACAAGTGTAAATTCACTAACAGCTGTGAGCTCGCAGGTTCGCATGCTTGTACCGAAGAGAATTACCGTTATATTCCTTTTGCCGTGTGGTGACGCAGTAAGCGATAGCGTGGGTGAAGTGAGTCTGACCCCGGAGAGTCGGAGTTTGCTCGCGAGGCTCCCGATGGCACTTCTCGTCTTAGTGACGGTGGTCGGAATTCTGACAAGATTGCGGACAGGGCACTGTCTAGTTAAGCCAGTTTGAGGAACGAGCAGGTCGTTGAGTGTGTTTGGGACGAAGCTCGCAGACCTGCTCAGCGAGTGCTTTGCGACCGATTTAGAAGAAACGTGGGAGCGTGAGCGGACGGCGACACCCGTCAGGGTGTTCGCCGTCCAGCTCCACGCGACCGGGTGTTCGCTTAGAGAGACAAAAGAAATTCTTCGATTACTCGGCGTTGAACGCTCCCACCAAGCGGTTTGGCAATGGGTACATCGACTGGCTGACAGCGGTCACAACCCGCCTGAGGCAACGCCGAAGCGGGTTGCGGTCGACGAGACCGCTGTCAAAATCAATGGCGAGTGGTCTTGGTTGTACGCTGCAATAAACGTCGAGACGAAGCTGATTCTTGATGTCGAATTGTTTGGACGACATGGTACCGATCCGGCTGCTGCGTTTCTCCATCGACTTTCCGAGAAACACGATCTCTCAGATACTGTGTTTCTCGTTGATGGCTACGGCTATCAGACTGCCCTCTTTCGATTAGGATTGAGCGGCCAGCTTGACTATGTAGAGCGAAACCTCATCGAAAATGGTTTCACACCCTCAAAATGCGAGTCGACCGGTTCCATAATTCGTGGGTGGGCAGTCACGGAAGCGTCCGCGAGTGATTCATAGAATTTGTGCAATACTACAATTTTCAGAGACCGCATCAAGCGCTCGATGGGCGAACACCGGTTGGGGAGGTCACTAACTAGACAGTGCTACTTATTCAAAAAGGCTGTTTAGATGGTACTATCTACAGCGCTTATGACGTTGTCTCAAATTCGGGATGGAAGACACCAATACGTCGGATTACTACATGAAATAGACCAAATAATAGTGCACCGGTATTAAGGATGGGAGAAAAGATAACCAATTGAGCAGAAAGTAAATTCACACTATAAGTTAAAGCGACAAGAGCTACAATAAGCATAAGACCACTATCAGCTCTTCTATTCCATTCATTAATGCGAAGCAGAGGCGGTATTGCAGTGTCTCCTATATTCACTTTGTATATAACCCAAGTAGCAAGTATGAGTGGTAAAAAAACATAAAAACAGGCGATCACAATAGCAAACCATTCCGGAGGGGTATCACTAAGAACCCCGAAAACAAACTTCATTATATATTGTACCCCGATTCCAGAACCAAGAATAACAGAGAGGTATATTAGCAGATTCTGCCAAAGCATATTCTCTTCAATCAGTCTATTGTTAGAAATACGCCTTTTAGAAAGATATACTGAGGTAGTTGCAATCACAACTCCGATCATTAAAATATACTCGACTGATAAGCCAATCGAGGTTAATACCGGTGAAAATAGGATCGTTGCCCAAGTACTGATTAGAAAAAAGGCGGTTACTGTTTTAATGATATGTCTCATTGTATCTTCTTGAAATATGGTCGCACGTGACATCTATAAAATTTGTGCAATACTACAATTTTCAGAGACCGCATCAAGCGCTCGATGGGCGAACACCGGTTGAGGAGGTTACTAACTAGACAGTGCCAGATCACTCAATTGGTTCCTTTTCGAATCGCGTATAGTATAGATGTTATAATTGTGGTATATTCGATAGTGTCTACGATGAGTAATTTGTAATATCGTGGTGCTGGCAGAGATATTTGGGTAATGAACTGTCCCAGTAACAAGCCGAAAAACAGAATTCCTGCAATAGCAACCGCTTGCCGTAGTAACCAAAATTTATCCATTTGTTATCTTAACGACATTTTCCCAACATAATGTGTCTTTTGGCTTAGTATTAGATCATCTATAGTGCGACCACTCCAACCTGAGATCTCGGTGTGAAATCACCACTGTGTGAATATTCTAAAGATGGGAAATCCCGTCTCAAAGCACTCGCTGGGCAGGTCTGCGAGCTTCGTCCCAAATTAACTCAAACGGCCTGCTCATTCCAAACTGGCTTAACTAGACAATGCCTCTCGGCATTATTGATAAAATTCCTGTTATATTAGGCGCAGAACGTGCGCCCCTCTGGAGACAGTTCAGTCGCTGACCTCGAAGTACTCGAAGTCGCAGTAGCCATCAACGACCCCAGAGTCGGTCGACCGCGCGACGAACAGACCGATTTTGGCACCGATCCAGCGCCCCTGCTGGGCTTGGAACGGCTCTCCAATCGACTCGAAGCCGGCATCGTCCGTCGCGTACGCGAACTGGACGCGGCCCCCGTCCTCGACGGTCGCCCGCAGTCGTGCGGACGGGCCTCGGAGGGGGACTCGTTCGACGACCGTATCGGGGTCGCCCTCCGATGGGTTGGTGTTACGTCCCTGTATCAGGCGGACTCCGTCCGTGCTCTCGCGGATACTGAGGTAGGCGTACTCGGAGCCCATGACGAGAAGCCCCCCGTGTCCGGTTTCTTCTTGGAGGCCGCATCGGACTTCTGTCGTCGCCGTGAACGCCGGGGCGGGGAACTTCTGGAGGAGGAGATTCGGGGCGGTCCACAGGTTCTCAGACTCATCGGCACGCTGTCGGAACAGGCGGAGCGCGCCGGGACGGTGAGTGAGCGAGTGCCAACCGAACTTCGGGTTCCCGTGCCATTGCCACTGGAGCCTAAGCGGGCCGCTTCGAAGTCGTCGGAGGTCTGCGGGACCATCGTCGGAAGCGTCTCAGCAGCGACGTCGGGCTTTTCGTGCGTTCGAACCGGCTCGCCGGTCCCATCGCCGTCCTCGTCGCGACCGATGACGGGCCACCCGTCGGTCCAAGCGACCGGCTGAAGGTGGACGATGCGGCCGTACGGGTCGGCCTCTTGGAAGTGGACGAACCAGTCTTCGCCGCCGTCTAAGCCTACGAGCGCTCCCTGATGCGGCCCGTTAATCGGCGTCTCCCCCTGGGCGAGGACGACTCGGTCGTCGTACGGGCCGTAGATGTCGTCCGAGCGGAGGACCGTCTGCCACCCGTCGCTAACGCCGCCGGCGGGCGCGAAGATGTAGTAACTCCCGTCCCGCTCGTACAGCTTCGGCCCCTCGATTGTCGGGTGGTCGTCGTGGCCGTCGAACACCTGCCTGCTCTCGCCGGTGATGTGCGTCCCGTCCGGTGCCATCGGGGCGATGTTGAGCACGCTGTTGAATCCGGCACGGCTCTTCGCGAACGCGTGGGCGAGATACGCGTTCCCGTCGTCGTCCCACAGCGGTGCCGTGTCGATCCACCCCTCGGCCTCGTGCACGAGCGTCAGGTCGGACCACCGACCACGGGGGTCGTCGGTCTCGGTCATGTAGACGCCGCGGTCGGGGTCGCCGTAGAAGATGTAGAACGTCCCCTCGTGGTAGTTGATCGAGGGCGCCCAGACACCGTTTCCGTGCTGTGGACGGTCGAAATCCGGTGGTAACTCGTCGATGGCGTGATTGATGAGTCGCCAGTTCACGAGGTCGCGCGAGTGGAGTATCGGGAGTCCCGGGACGGCGTTGAAGCTCGAAGCGGTCATGAAGAAGTCATCACCCGCGCGAACGACGTCGGGGTCGGAGTAGTCCGCGTAGATGACCGGGTTCCGATACCGGCCGTCGTCGAGGTTCGGGTCCCAGACCGCCGAGGCGTGTTTCATGATAGCTGACAACAAGTAACGCACGAATAAACGTTGTGTTCAGGGGCTTCGAGTGCGCGGCGTTGGACGTCCTCATTAAGCGGTCTGTCGCTAATATACGTTTGATAGATATTTGTCACAGCTCACCCGAGAAACGCCGAATTAGGATGCGGCCGAAGAGGCCGTTGTCGGAATCGATCGCGAGCGGTCTTCGTTGTATAATGCGATCTATTCTTGTTCAGTTTCGAGTAGCCGTGGATGATGTTCACGGCAGATATATTGAGTTAATAGCACAACACAGTTGACTCAGAAATAGCCGCAAGCTCACTCAGCAAACCGTTGACGGAGCCCGCCGAGCTCCTCTCGCGTGTTCACGTTCGCCATCGACGCTTCGAGCGAGAGGGAGTCGGGTACCGACGACGAGTCGACGCGGTCGACCGAGAGTTCGGAGACGAGGGCGCGGAGGCTGTTCGAACCGAGCCGCCGGTCGCATCGCGCCGCCAACGCCGACGTTCGGTAAACTCCGTGGAGGGGCTGTCGGCGACCCGCCGAATCGACCGGTAACGTCGCGTCAGCGCCCGAATCGGCGTGACGGTCGATGAGCCACGACACGGCCGCGACCGACAACAGCGGCATATCGCAACCGCAGACGAAGACGTGGTCGGTCGAAACCGCGTCGAGCGCGGCACAGAGGCCGGCGACGGGGCCGTTACACCAGTTCGCGTCCGCGACGTACCGCACGGGGTCGGCGTCGCTCAGTACGCGGTCCACAGCCGCGCGTTTGTCGCGCGGTCCCGCGGCGACGATCGGTCGACGCCTCGTCGCCGCCCGGACGCGCCGGACGACGCGTTCGACGAGCGGGCGTCCATCGAAACTGGCCGCCGCCTTGCACTCCTCACCGAACCGCTCGCTCCGGCCGCCGGCGAGCACGACGCCGGTCACCGGTGGCTGTCGTTCCATCGGACCTCGCTTACGGTTTCGTCGCAGTCAACAGCCAGTCGTTCGGCGTTCGGCGTTCGACGCTGAACCCGTCGATTTCCGCGGGGTCGCGGTCGGTCAGTCCGCCGAGGAACCGCCGGACTGGCGTCGGGTCGCGGTCGCTGACGAGCGCGAACGCTTCGCCGCTCGCGAGCGCGGTGAACCGTTCTGCGACCCGCTCCTTCCGTCGCTCCGGCGGGTCCCCGCGGATGTCGAGTGCGTCGTCGGGAGCGTCGACATCCCACGCGGTCGCCGCCGCCTCGGAGACCGACTCCGCGAGCGTCTCGAACGCGGGTGCGGCGTCTCCGGGGACGGGCGTCTCCTGAAACCGCGGGGAGAACGGGAGTTCGGCGAGCACCGTCGCGTCGAGCCGTTCGCCGGCGGTCTCACCGGGGAAGAGCTGGTGAGTGTCGCCGCAGGAGGGGCAGGCGAACTCGCCCATATTGACGACCGCCCCGAGAACCGGAACCCCGTTGTCGCGGAAGAGTTCGATGCTCCGCGCCGTATCGTCCAGGCTCGACTCGAAGGGCGTCGTCACAACGACGACGCCGTCGACGGAAATCTCTTGGAGCGTGGTCAGGACCACGTCGCCGGTCCCCGGCGGAAGGTCCAACACGAGCGTGTCGTCGGCGCTCCAGGCGGTGTCCGCGAACAGTTCGGTCAGCGCGTCGTGCGCCATCGCACCGCGCCACGCCAGCGGCGCGCCGGTTTCCATCAGTCCGACGCTCATCACGTCGAGCGAGGCGTCGGAGCCCCCCACCGAAACGGGGAGCGGGTGACCTTCGTCGTCCGAGTGGACGGGGCCTTCGACGTCGAGCAACGAGGGAACGTTCGGGCCGTGGATGTCCGCGTCGAACAGCCCGGCTGGACGCTCGCCGGCGAGTGCGCACGCCAGGCCGGTCGAAACGGTCGATTTCCCGACGCCGCCCTTGGCACTGGCGACGGCGATGACGGTGTCGAACGCGTCCACGCCGGTCGCACCGTCGCCGGACGACGGCGAGACGGGCTCGACGTGCGCACCCTCGACCGCGGGTACGTCGCGGACCGCCTGCGCCATCGCGCGCATGACCCGCGTCGCGTTCGCGTCGTCGAACTCCGACACGGCCGCGCGGACGGTCACGCTCGCCCCGTCGACGGCTATCGATTCGACCAGCCCGGCCTCGAAGACGTCGACGTCGGCATCGGGGTCTCGGACGGCTCGGAGCGCGGATTCGACGCGGTCTCGAAGCTCGGACTCGGTGTCTGGCTCGCTATTCGCCGGGTCGTGGTTCGTCGGGTCGTGTTCGCTCATGGTCAGAGGTTCGGCGTTCGGTTGAGGTCGTCTTCGCCGGGCAGGGTGCGGTCGGTCTCGTCGAGGACGCCCGTGAACTGGCGACGGAAGCTTCCGGAATCCACTTCGCGGGCCCGGACCGCCGTCTCTCGGACGACGCTTCGCTCGTCGTCGGTCAGTCTATCGAGCGTCTCGTCCGCCCGGTCGTTGTCGATTCCGCCGAGCAGATGCGCCGCCCACTCTCGCACCCGCTCGCTCGGGTCGTCAGCGGCGGCAACGAGCGCGTCGCACGCGCCCTCGCCGCGGAGTTTGAAAAGCGAGACGAGCGC